>VAZF01000676.1 GCA_005888425.1 Alphaproteobacteria bacterium | reverse complement strand
ATACGTGTTCCTGTTCTCGGTCGCCGGTTTCACGATCGCCTCTGCCTTGTGCGGCGCTGCGCAGAGCCTTGCCGAGCTCGTCATCTTTCGCCTGTTGCAAGGGGTATGCGGCGCAGCGCTGGTGCCGCTGTCGCAGGCCGTCCTGTTCCAGATCAACCCGCCCGAGCGCCACGCCAAGGCCATGGCGGTGTGGGGCATGGGCGTCATTCTCGGCCCGATCATCGGGCCCGCGCTCGGCGGCTATCTGACCGATATCTACAGCTGGCGCTGGGTGTTCTACATCAACCTGCCGGTGGGGGTGCTGTCGGCGGCTGGCATCTTCATGTTCATCCGCGAGACACGGCACGGACATCGCGAACCCTTCGACTTTTTCGGCTTCGCGACGCTCTCGCTCGCGATCGGCGCGTTGCAGATGATGATGGACCGTGGTGAGCTGAAGGATTGGTTCGGCTCCTCCGAGATCTGGGTCGAGGCGGTCATCGCCGCGCTCGCCCTCTACCTGTTCGTCGTGCATACCGCGACCGCCACCGACCGGTCGTTTCTCAACCGCGAGCTCCTCAAAGACAAGAACTGCATGATCGGCACCGTGCTGATGTTCCTGATCGGAATGCCGCTCTACGGCACGATGACATTGCTGCCGCTGATGCTGCAGAACCTGATGAACTATCCGGTCATGACGACGGGCTTCGTCACCGCGCCGCGCGGCGTCGGCACGATGATCGCGATGATCCTCTGCGCCCGGCTGGTCGGCCGCGTCGACACGCGCCTTATCATCCTGACCGGGCTCGTGCTGACCGTGGCGGCGCTGTGGCAGATGACCGGCTTTACGATGCAGATGGGAATGGGGCCGATCATCACCTCGGGATTGCTGCAGGGCTTCGGGCTCGGCTTTGTGTTCACGCCGCTCAGCACCGTCACCTTCTCGACCCTGCCGCGCAACATCCTGACGCAGGGCACCGCGGTCTTCAGCCTTATGCGTAATGTGGGCGGCAGCATCGGCATCTCGATCGTCGTCGCGCTACTCGCCGAGAACACGCAGATCGTGCATTCCCGGCTCGTCGAGCATCTGCGACCGGACAATCCGCTGGCGCAGGCGCCGTTCCTGGCGCAGCCCTTCAGCCTAACAAACCCGTCCGGCATAGCCGCGCTCAATGCCGAGGCGACACGGCAGGCGGCGATGGTGGCCTATATCAACGATTTCAAACTGATGATGCTGCTCGTCATCCTGTCGGCGCCGCTGCTGCTGTTGCTGCGCTCGCCCCGCCGCGCCGCGGCGCCGGCCCCCGCGGCAGCAGAGTGATCGTCGATGCCCCATGATCTTGCCTTCACCTCGGCGGCGAAGCTGGCGGCGCTGGTCGCGCGCCGAGCGGTGTCGCCGGTCGAGGTTGTCGATGTCGTGCTCGATCGCATCGAGAGGACACAGCCGACACTGAACGCCTTCATTACGGTGTGCGCCGACGATGCTCGCGCGGCAGCGAAGGCGGCCGAGGCGGCGGTTATGCGCGGCGATGCGCTGGGCCCGCTGCACGGGGTTCCGTTCGCGGTCAAGGATCTCGTCAATACGGCGGGGCTGCGGACGACCTTTGGCTCCTGGGCGCTCGCCGACAATGTGCCGAGCGCCGACTCGCCGGCGGTGGCGCGCCTCAAAGCCGCCGGTGCGGTCCTCGTCGGCAAGACCACGACCCCGGAATTCGGCCACAAATGCTTCACCGAGGCGCCGCTGTTCGGTCGCACCGCCAACCCGTGGGATCTCGCGCGCACCTGCGGCGGTTCCTCGGGCGGCGCCGCGGCCGCGGTTGCGGCGGGGCTGGGGCCGATCGGCATTGGCACCGATGGCGGCGGATCGAGCCGCATCCCCGCGGCGTGCTGTGGCGTCGTCGGCTTCAAGCAGACTTTGGGCCTCGTGCCGCACGATCTGACACCGGACGGGTTCGGCAACCAGTCGCACATCACGCCGATGACGCGCACGGTCATGGATGCGGCGCTGATGCTGCAGGCGATGGCGGGGCCGCACCGCTGCGACCCGCATTCCTTGGGTCTCGCCGTGCCGGATTTTGTCGCGGCGGCGCGGCCGGATGGCGATCTCAAAGGCGTGCGCATCGCATGGCGGCCGCTGCTCGGCAACACGATCTTGTCTCGCGAGGTGCGCGATGCCTGCGAGCAGGCACTCGCCGTCTTCGCGGAATTGGGCGCGATCGTCGAGCCGGTCGATGACAATTTCACCGGCACCGAGCCGATCTGGCTGATC
>VAZF01000675.1 GCA_005888425.1 Alphaproteobacteria bacterium | reverse complement strand
CAAAGGCGCGCGGGTCAGCGCGTTGACGTTGGCGAGCGGCACCAGCATCGTGAATTTGTCCCAGAGCGGGACCAGCACATCGGGGCTCAGCACGCCTTCGAACCCGGCCGCCGCACACAGCTCGGCGAGGCGCTTGCCGCGTGGGCTGATCGTGCCGTCAAGCTCACCGAAGGTCATGCGCTGATAGGTGCCGGTCTGGCGGACGATTCCGGGCGCCACGATCGAGCCTGTCACAAAAGCGGTGCCGCCCATCACCGCCTCGCGGCCGAGCACCGGGATCAGCCGCTCATGGGCGTCGACGCCGTTCTGCAAGGGAATGACCCCAGTTTTGGGGCCGATGATCGGGCGGATCGCCGCGCCGGCGCTCTCGACATCCCACAGCTTGACGCAAAACAGCACGATATCGACGGGGCCGATGTCCGAGGGATCGTCGGTGGCTTGCGTGGGCGAGATATGCATTTCGCCGCGATCGCCTTCGATCTTGAGGCCGCGCTCGCGCATCGCCGCCAAATGCGCGCCGCGCGCGACAAAGGTGACGTCGGCACCCGCCTTGGCGAGCGAGGCGCCGTAGATCGCGCCGATGCCGCCGGACCCGATGACCGCGATCCGCATGTCAGCCCTGCGGCCATTCGTGGCGGATTGGATCGCTGCCGTCCCAGCCGATCGCCGCCTCGCGCACCGCATCGAAGATGCGCATGCGGGTCGGGGTCGCCTCGGCCATCTCGACCACTGTGCCGGGATGACCTTCGTTCAGGAAATAGATAAAGGGTCCGCGCGGCGTGTCGCCCTCCTGGCCGATCTGCCAGCCGCTCTTGAGCGCCCGTTCGCGGGTCTCGTGGTAATTCTCGGGCCAACTCGACCAGTGCTGCATTCCCTCATGGCCGCCCGCGAGAAAATCGCGGTAGAGGCTGGGGCTGTCGCAACGCTGCTGGATGAGCTCTAGCTGCACCTCGCCGGAATTGGCGAGCGCGACCGACATCTTGATGTCGTAGACCCGTCCCTTGTAGCGGAACTCGCTTAGCGGCAATTGCTCGGCATAGAACCACGGGCCGATGCCGCACACCTCGACCCAATGATGCATTGCCTTCTCGATGTCGCGGACGACGATCCCGACCTGGCGCATCGGCCCGAACAATCGGCTCATCGGCTATCCTCCTTGCTCTCCGAACCCGGACTGTGACGCCGGGATCATGGCGGAGCAAGCAGGCGCTGCACAATTGACCCGCGCCGCGTGGTGTCCTAGGTGATCGCGCCGGATCGTTGACCTGCGAGGCTCCATGCTGACGCGCCGCCATGTCCTACTCTATGCGTTATTGGTCGCGTTTGCGCCGGCCGCCTATGCGCAGCTGCAGACATTCCCGAAGGCCGAGCTGACGATCGGCAGCGCTGGCGGGCCGCACAGATTCACCGTCGAGGTGGCGACGACCCCGGGCCAGATGGAGCAGGGGCTCATGTTCCGGCACAGCCTCGCGGCCGATGCGGGCATGATCTTCGATTACGGCGTGCCGTCGATGTCGGCGATGTGGATGAAGAACACACTGATCCCGCTCGACATGCTGTTCGTCGACCAGCGCGGCCGGATCATCAACATCCATGAGCGGGCGGTACCGGGCTCGCTCGAGTCGATCGCCGCGGCGGCGCCGGCCCGTGCCGTCATCGAGCTGAATGGCGGGACCGCCGCCCGGCTCGGCATCAAACCGGGCGACCGGGTCATCTTTCCGATTTTCGGCGACGCATCTTAAGCCACAAGCGCCCCGCGCCCGGAGCGCGGTCGGGCGCGGAAGGGTTATTCGGCGGCGGCGCGTTCCTGCTGTGCGGTCTTTGCGACACCCGCGAGCATCGCGGCGGCGTTGCGGTGCAGGATCTGGTCGCGCGCGTCCTCGCCGATGTCTGCTTCGGCGAGCGCCTTCCGGGTCCAGTCGCACCCAAATTCGGTGCCATCGGTACCGCAGACGATGCGCTCGGCGCCGTACAGCCTGACGGCCGCCTCGATGGCCCGCGGCCCGAACGAGTTGCAATCCACGTACACCTTCGCCTTCCGGAAGCGCGACGAGGGCAGCTCCTCGTTCGGTGTGTCGAGCAGGCAGCGGTGATCCATGCGCTCGACCTCGTAGGGGATGTTGCCACCCAAATTGTGGACGCAGACCGTCGCGTCGGGATAATCCGCAAGGTAATCGGTCAGGCACAGCGTCACCATCGCCGAGGACAGGCTCGCCTGCATGTCGAGGGTGCCGTTGCGGCGGCGCGCGTTGTCGGTGTCGCCCGCGACCTTCGGGAACGCGTCGCCCGGGCGCGGCCCGTGGTGGATGAAGAGCACTGCGCGGTGGCGGTTCGCGACCTCAAACAGCGGCCGCATTGCTTCGGCGTCCTTGCTCGTGAGGAAGGCGTTCCCCGGAATCTGCGCCCCGATCATGCCCGGCAACCCGAGCACCCGCTCGAGCTCCGCGGCGGCAGCGGAAATATCAACGAGAGGCAATGCCGCGAAGGCGGCGAAGCGGCCGGGATGCTCCTGGCAAATAGCGGAAAGCCGGTCGTTGACGCGCCGGCACAGCGGCCCCGACACGTCCAGAGGCTGGGCTTCGATCCAGCAGAAGGATCCGAGGAGCGACAGCACGCTGACTTCGACGCCTTGGCGATCCATTCGGGCGAGATGGAAATCGAGGTCGTCAAAGGCCTCCGCGAGGGGCGCCTCGCCCATACGGGGGGCTTTCAGCACCTCGACCCCGTCGGAATTGCGCAGAATGCGCGGTTCTCTCGTCCGGGCGCGCAGCGCATCCGCTACTTCCGCGGGCCGCCAATGGGCGTGGATGTCGATCATCGCTGTCATGGCTGTTCCCTCCGACGTCTATCAG
>VAZF01000674.1 GCA_005888425.1 Alphaproteobacteria bacterium | reverse complement strand
GGTCGGCGGTGCGGTGCGCCATCTCGATCGCGCGGTTCGGGTCCGCGAGAATGCCCGCCGCCAATGCGCCGGCGATCGCCGCCTGCTCGACGACATCGATGTTGCCGACCTTGCCGACGAGCGGCTGCACCCAGCGGCGCTGGACACGCGCCTGTTCCAAGAGAGCGCGAAGATCATTGTCGGCGCGCTGCCCGCCGTCATGCTGGGTGAAGACCGCGTCGCGCAACGCGGCGTCGACGCAATAAGCTTCGAGCGCGGGATCGTCCTTCAGGTAGACCGGCTTCGAATTGCCGCGCTGCAACCGGTAAAGCGGCGGCTGCGCGATGTAGAGAAAGCCCTTCTCGATCAATTCGCGCATCTGGCGGAAGAAGAACGTTAAGAGCAGTGTGCGGATATGGCTGCCGTCGACATCCGCGTCGGTCATGATGATGATGCGGTGATAGCGCGCCTTCCTCGCCTCGAAATCCTCGCTGCCGATGCCGGTGCCGAGCGCCTGGATCAAGGTGCCGATCTCGGCCGAGGACAGCATCTTGTCGAAGCGGGCGCGCTCGACATTGAGGATCTTGCCCTTCAGCGGCAGGATCGCCTGAAAGGCGCGGTTGCGGCCCTGCTTTGCGGAGCCGCCGGCGCTGTCACCCTCGACAATGAAGAGCTCGCTCTTGGCGGGATCGCGTTCCTGGCAATCGGCGAGCTTGCCCGGGAGGTTGGAGATGTCGAGCGCACCCTTGCGCCGCGTCAGGTCGCGCGCCTTCCTTGCCGCCTCGCGGGCGGCGGCGGCTTCGACGACCTTGCCGATGATCTTTCTCGCGTCGGCGGGATGCTCCTCGAACCATTGCGTCAGACGGTCGGCGACCAGCCCCTCGATAACCGGCCGCACCTCGGAGGAGACCAGCTTGTCCTTGGTCTGTGAGGAAAATTTCGGGTCGGGGAGCTTGACCGACAGGATGCAGCTCAGCCCCTCGCGCATATCCTCGCCGGTCAGCGCAACCTTCTCCTTTTTTGCGAGGCCGCTATCATTGGCGTAGGCGTTGACGGTGCGGGTCAGCGCGCCGCGGAAGCCGGCCAGATGGGTGCCGCCGTCGCGCTGCGGGATGTTGTTGGTAAAGCACAACATCGTCTCGTGATAGGAGTCGGTCCACTCCATCGCGATTTCGAGCAAGATGCCCTCGCGCTCGCCGCGGATCGCGATCGGCGGCGCGTGCAAGGCCTGCTTCGAGCGGTCGAGATACTGCACAAAGGCTTCCAGCCCGCCCTCAAAATGAAAGCTGACGGTCTTCGGTTCGATCGCGCGCAGATCAGTCAGGACCAGTGTGACGCCGCTGTTCAGGAACGCCAGTTCGCGCAGCCGGTGCTCGAGCGTCGTGAAATCGAACTCGGTCTTCGTGAAGGTCGCCGTGCTCGGCAGAAACGTGATCTCGGTGCCGGTCGCGACGCCCTCGCGGCTGGAACCCTCCGGCCAGGCCGGCGCGGGGCCGAGTTCGGCGAGCGGCGCCTCCGGCACGCCGTCATGAAAGCGCATGAACCATTCCGCGCCGTTGCGGAAGATGCGCAGATCGAGCCGCGAGGAGAGCGCGTTGACCACCGACACGCCGACCCCGTGCAAGCCGCCGGACACCTTGTAGGAATTCTGGTCGAACTTACCGCCGGCGTGGAGCTGGGTCATGATGACCTCGGCGGCGGAGACCCCCTCCTCCTCATGGATGCCGACCGGGATACCGCGGCCGTTATCGGTGACGGTGCACGAGCCGTCGGCATTCAGGGTCACCGTGACGGTGTCGCAATAACCTTCGAGCGCCTCGTCGATCGCGTTGTCGACGACCTCGTAGATCATGTGATGCAGGCCGGAGCCGTCATCGGTGTCGCCGATATACATGCCCGGGCGCTTGCGCACCGGGTCGAGGCCGTGCAGCACCTTGATCGAGCGCTCGTCATAGGCCGCGGGCGCGCCGTTTGCAGGCGCGCCATTGCCGGGAGGCGGTTCAGATGCGGGATTGATTGCCATGGGTTGAGGTTCGGATCCTCGTGTCAAAAAATCGTTTCGGAGAGCGTACCGTCGGCGACCGACAGAAACCGCGCGCGGCCGTGCAGCGGCGCGAACAGCGCGGCATCGGTGCCGGTGATCCAGGTCTGGCTTTCGAGAACGGTCAGCGCTTCAAACAGCGCGGCGCGGCGCGCCTCGTCGAGATGCGCGGCGACCTCGTCGAGCAACAGGACCGGCGGCTCGCCGCGGCTTGCCCGCTGCAACGCCGCCTGGGCCAGGACAATCGCGATCAGGAGGGCTTTCTGCTCGCCGGTCGAGGCATTCTCCGCGGCGATGCCCTTATCGGCATAGGTCACGGCGAGATCGGAGCGGTGCGGACCGAGGACAGCGCCGCCCGCGGCTGCGTCAGCGCCCCGATTGGCGGCGAGCGCCGCCTTGAATGTCTCCTCGGCCTCGAGCGCGGGCATCCTGCCGAGCCAGTCTTCGACAACCCCGATCAACTGAAGCCGGGCGCGAGGGAAGACGCCGTCGGCTTCGGCGCAAACCTGGTCGAGCCGCTCGATCGCGTCACGCCGCCCGGCGGCAACCGCGACGCCCTGCTGCGCCATCACGTCTTCGAGCGCCGAAAGCCAAGCCGGATCAGAGGGCCCGTCCCGCAATAGCCGCGCGCGCTCTCGCATCGCCTGCTCATAGGCGGCGACACGCGCCGCATGCGCCGGGTCGAGCCCGAGCACAAGCCGGTCGAGAAAGCGCCGCCGCGCGCCGGGCCCCTCGACAAACAGGCGGTCCATCGGCGGCGTCAGCCACAAGACGCCAAGGCACTCCGCGAGCGCCGCCTGATTGCGGGCGGGATCGCCATCGATGCGGATGACGCGACGTTCGCCGCTATCGGGCTCACGCCCGGTGCCGATGCGGACCGGTCCCTGGCGGGTCGCGATGGTCGCGGCAACCGCCCAGCCGGAGAAGATCTCGGGCACACTGCCGGGTTCGGTGGCCGAGGGCCGCCGGTCGATCTCGCCGAGCCGGGCGCGACGCAAGCCGCGGCCGGGCGACAGAAAGGAGACCGCTTCGAGCAGATTGGTTTTGCCGGCGCCGTTCGGGCCCGTGAGCACGACAGGCAACCCGCGGGGCCCGGCGTCGAGATCGAGCCGGGTTGAGCGATAATTGCGAAAATCGGTCAAAACCAGGCGGGTCACCCCCACCCA
>VAZF01000673.1 GCA_005888425.1 Alphaproteobacteria bacterium | reverse complement strand
GATCCCCATCTCGCCGACCGCCAGCGCGTCGATGCCGGGCTCAACCGCCATCATCCCGTAGGCTATCGCGCGGCCGCATTCCTCTTCGGTCATTGCCGGCCCCTCGACGATATCGCCGGTCGGCGTGTCGAGGTTCATCTCGTAGACCCGCAGGTCGGCGTCGATGGTTTTGCACAGCTGGTTCACCGCGGCGCCGCCGGCGATGAAATTCTGCACCATCTGCGCTGTGACCGCGGCCGGATAGGCCGAGACGCCGCGCGCCGCAACACCGTGATTGCCCGCGAAGACGATTGTGCGCGGATGATCGAGCGTGGGCGGGTGGCGCCCCTGCCAGATCGCCAGCCAGGCGGCCAATTCCTCGAGCCGGCCGAGCGCGCCCGCCGGTTTTGTCAGTTGCTGCTCGCGCAAAGCCGCAGCGGCGCCGGCCTCGAGATCGGGTCCCGGCAGATGCGCCATCAGCGCGCGGATCTCCTCGAGACTTACGGCGGGGAGACTTACGGCGGGCGCAGGCATGCGGGTGCTCCACTTGATTCAGGCGATCCTGGCGAAATCATTCACCGGACCCAACAGTAAAGTCGGGCGGCAACCCCCAGCCGTGGTCCCGGCTTTCGCCGCGATGATGGGTAACTTATGGTCGCGGGCATGGATGCGCGGCGCGGCCTCTTCGACGAGTTTGCCATTTCGATGGCGGTGCTGACGCGGCTGCCGGTCGGCGTCGCGGGACAGGACGAGCCGGGCGCGATCGCTGCATCCGGCTGGGCCTTTCCGCTGGTCGGCGCCGGGGTAGGCGGCGTTGTTGCGGTGGCGTTTTTCGTCGCCGAGGCGCTCGGCTGCGGCAGCGCTGTCGCGGCGGGGCTTGCGGTCCTCGCCGGCATCGCGTTGACCGGCGCGTTTCACGAGGACGGGCTGGCCGACACCGCCGACGGTTTTGGCGGCGGCCGCGACCGCGACGCCAAGCTCGCGATCATGCGCGACAGCAATCACGGCAGCTTCGCCATCCTGGCGCTTGCGTTCAGCGTTGGTTTGCGCGGCGCGGCGCTCGCGACGATGGGTGATCCGATCCATGCCGGCCTCGCCTTGCTTGCGGCGCATGCCGCCTCGCGCGGCGCTTTGCCGGCAATGATGCACCTCCTCGAGCCGGCGCGAGCGGACGGGCTCGGTTTCACGGCCGGCCGGCCGAGCCGCGCTGTGGCGCTGACCGCGGCTGTCATCGGCATCGCGATCGCGCTGGCGGCGTTGGGGCCGGCAAGGGGAGCCATCACGCTGCTGCTCGCGGCCGCCGGGATCGCGCTGATGGCGATGCTTGCGCGCCGCCAGATCGGCGGCTACACCGGCGATGTTCTCGGGGCCTTCCAGCAGATCGGGGAGATTGTCATGCTGCTCGTCGCCGCGGCGAAATGAGCCGGACCTCGCGCGACAGCGGCCAGGGCAAGGTCTCCCCGTTCGGGGCCGGCGCGGTCGGCGCCGGCGCCACCGATGCGACCGGGACGACGACCCGCTTCTGGTGGGTACGGCATGCGCCGGTTGCGCATGAGGGGCGTATCTACGGCCAGAAGGACATGCCGTGCGACTGCACCGATACCGCGGTTTTTACCGGGCTGGCGCGCCAACTGCCGCGCGATGCAGCGTGGGTCACGAGCCATTTGCGCCGGACGCACGAGACGGCGCGGGCGATCGTGCGCGCCGGGCTCGGGGGCCCCGATCCGATCCCCGGGCCTGATGCCGAGGCGATCCCCGATCTTGCGGAGCAGAGCTTTGGCGAGTGGCAGGGGCTGACCTACGAGGAACTGCGCCATTCGCGGGGCGGCGCGTTCCACCGGTTCTGGCATGCGCCGGCGCATGAACGCGCCCCGGGCGGCGAGAGCTTTGTCGATATGATGCAGCGCGTTGCGCGCGCCATCCACCGGGTGCTCGACGCGCATCGCGGGCGCGACATCATCGCCGTCGCGCATGGCGGCACGATCC
>VAZF01000157.1 GCA_005888425.1 Alphaproteobacteria bacterium | reverse complement strand
GGCGAGCGGCCAGGTCTCAGCGCTGCCGACTCGCTGGGGGTCTATGTGACCTGGCAGCCGGCGCCGGGCACGGTCGATGCGGCGCGCAATTGCCTGTCCAATATTCATCCCGCCGGGCTGCCGATTTCATCGGCCGCCGAGCGTCTGGCTGACCTGCTGCACACGGCATGGCGCCATCGTATGACCGGGTTCGCGCTCGGCCAGCGCCTTGCCACGCACGCCTCGCCGCGGATCGGCCAGAGGGGCTAGGTCGGCGGTGCTCCAACACGGCAACAGCTATGAGGACGTCTATCGCGGCTTCCGCTGGGACGTGCCGGCGCGGTTCAACATTGGCGCCGCCGCCTGCGACCGACACGCCGACGGCACTGGCCGGCTGGCGCTGATCTATGAGGCGCCCGACGGCAGGGTTGAACGGTTCACCTTCGATGATCTGAAGCGGCTCTCGAACCGCTGCGCCAACGCGCTGGCGGGCTTTGGAGTAAAGGCCGGCGACCGGGTCGGCGTGCTACTGCCGCAGCGGCCCGAAACCGCGATCGCGCATCTCGCGATTTATAAGCTCGGCGCGATCGCCGTGCCGCTCTTTGTGCAGTTCGGCCCGGAAGGGCTCGAACATCGGCTGGCCGACAGCGGCGCCAAGGTCCTGATCACCGACGGCGAAAACCTCGCCAAGATCCCGCCGACCTTACCCGATCTCGCAACAATCCTGATCGTTGAAGGCGAAACCAGCGGTCACCCGCTGTTCTGGCCGATATTGGAACGCGCCCGTGACGCATTCGCGCCCGCGAATACCGCTGCCGAGGCTCCGGCGCTGATCATCTATACCTCCGGCACGACCGGAAAGCCGAAGGGCGCGCTCCATGCGCATCGCGTGTTGCTCGGGCATCTGCCCGGCGTGCAATTGCCGCACGATTTCTTCCCGCAGCCGGGCGATCTCTATTGGACACCGGCGGATTGGGCGTGGATCGGTGGGCTCCTCGATGTCTTGCTGCCGAGCCTCTATTTCGGCGTGCCGGTGTTGGCGCATCGCGCCCGCAAATTCGATCCGGAGGAAGCGTTCGCGCTGATCGCCCGGCACGGCGTGCGCAACGCCTTTCTGCCGCCCACCGCCCTCAAGATGATGCGGACGGTGCCCTCGCCGCGCGAGCGCTTCAGGTTCGATCTACGCTCGGTCGCGACTGGCGGCGAGGCGCTCGGTGAGGACATTCTCGCCTGGTCGAAGGAAGCGCTCGGCATCGCGGTCAATGAATTCTACGGTCAGACCGAGGCCAACCTGCTGGTCGGCAATTGCGCCTCGCTCTATCCGGTGCGGCCGGGCTCCATGGGCCGTCCGATCCCAGGACATCGAGTCGCCGTTGTATCGGATCACGGCGAGCCGCTGCCGCCCGGCGAGACCGGGATCATCGCTGCCAAGCGTCCCGATCCAGTCATGTTTCTCGGCTACTGGAACAATCCCGAAGCGACCGCCGCAAAATTCGCTGGCGATTGGCTGCTGACCGGCGATGTCGCGCTGCAGGATGACGCCGGCTACATCTGGTACAAGGGGCGCGAGGACGATCTGATCTCCAGCGGCGGCTATCGCATCGGCCCAACCGACATCGAGGATTGCCTGATGAAGCACGCGGCCGTGCTGATGGCGGCGGTGGTCGGCCACCCCGATCCGCTGCGCGGCGAGATCGTGCGCGCCTTCGTCGTCGCGAAGCCGGACACCGACACCGGGCCGGCGCTTGCCGAGGAGATCCGCGTCTTTGTCGGACAGCGGTTGGCTTGGTATCAGGCGCCTCGCTAACTCGTGTTCGTCGACGAGTTGCCATTGACCGCGACCGGCAAGATCATCCGCCGCGAATTGCGCGTCCGCACGGAGTTATAACGAATGCCTGCTCTCGACTCCCGGCAGAAGGCCGAGCGCATCGCCGCCCTGTTTCGCGAGCGACATCAGATCGACCTCCTGCCGCCCGAGCTGATGCCGGCGGACCTGGATGAGGCCTACGTGGTCCGCGCCGCGTTCGAGGCGATCGAGAGGGCGCGCGGGCGGGGCGAGGTCGTCGGATACAAGATCGGTCTGACGACGCCGATCATGCAGAAGCTGTGCGGCGTCGACGAGCCGTGCTACGGCGCGATCTTCGCGACCGAGGTGCGCCACCGCCGCGCCGAATTGCCGGTGCGGGATTATTGCCGGCTCGGGATCGAGACCGAAATCGCGGTGCGGCTCGGCGAGGATCTGCCGCAGGGCGGAAGCGCTGATCGCGTCGCTGCCGCGGTGGAGAGCTGCATGGCGGCGATTGAAGTTCTCGAAGATCTGCGACACGACTACAAGCGACTCAGCGCGGCCGCGATGGTCGCCGGCAATGTGTGGAATGCCGGCGTCGTGGTCGGTCAGCCGGTCAGCGATTGGCGGCGCCTCGATCTCGCGAACGTTGTGGCGCGCCTGACGATCAACGGCCGCGAGATCGGTCATGGCATAGGCGGCGACGTCATGGGCAACCCGCTCAATGCGCTGGCCTGGCTCGCCGACAAGCTGGCGGTGGCCGGGACACCGCTCAAACGCGGCATGATCGTCATGACCGGCAGCATGGTGCCGATTCAGTTCCCGGCCGCCGGCGACCACGCCATTGTGGAAGTCGAACAGCTCGGCACCGCCGAGCTCGTCGCGACCTGAGACGTGCCCGATCGCTATTGGTTTGTGCGGCCGCTGTTGCGGGCGATGCCACCTGAGACGGCGCATCGCTTGACGTTGACGGCGCTCGCCGCCGGATTGGGCGGCACAAGTCGGCCCCCCGATCTGCCCGAATTGCGGCAGCGAGTGTGGGGCCTCGATTTCCCGAACCCGATCGGCATCGCCGCCGGTTTCGACAAGAATGCGCAGGCCCCGGAACCGCTCCTGCGACTCGGCTTTGGCTTTGTCGAGATCGGCACGGTGACGCCGCGGCCACAGCCCGGCAACCCGATACCACGTGTGTTCCGGCTCGAAGCCGACGGCGCGTTGATCAATCGCATGGGTTTCAACAGCGGCGGGCTCGACCTGGTCGTGCAACGCATGAGGGCGCGCCGGCACGAGGCCGGCATTGTCGGCGTCAATGTCGGCAAGAACCGCGACAGCGCCGATGCCGCACCCGATTATGCCGAGGCGGTGCGCCGCACCGCACCGCTTGCCGATTATCTCGTGGTCAATGTGTCGTCGCCGAACACGCCGGGACTGCGTGAGCTGCAGGCCCGCGCCGCGCTCGAAGCGCTCCTGCGCCAAGTGCTTGAGGCGCGCCACCAATCCGGAGTCCGGCCACCGCTGCTGGTCAAAATTGCCCCGGATCTCACCGCGGAAGAGCGCGCCGATATCGCCGCGGTTGCGCTCGCGGCTGGCATCGACGGGATCATTGTCAGCAACACGACGGTTGCGCGCCCGCCGGGGCTGCGAAGTCCCCGGGCCAGCGAAGCCGGAGGGCTCAGCGGACGGCCGTTGTTCGGGCCATCAACGGCGTTGCTCGCGGAGATCTATCGACTGACGGAGGGCCGGATACCGCTGATTGGCGTGGGCGGAGTAGCGAATGCTGAAAATGCCTATGCCAAGATCCGCGCCGGCGCATCGCTCGTGCAACTCTATACGGCGCTGGTCTTTGGCGGCCCAACCCTGGTCGGCGAAATCAAGACGGGTCTAGCCGCTCTGCTCCACCGTGACGGTTTCGCTGCTGTCGCCGAGGCGGTCGGCGCCGACCATGCTAAGGTTCCGCAAGTCTCGGTTGGCACCAGCGGGGCATCGTGACCATTCGCGTCATCAGCGGCGTGCGAGAGATTGCACCGGGGTATGACGGCTTCATCCTCGATCTCTGGGGTGTCGTGCATGACGGCACGGCGCCGTTCCCGGGCGTGCTCGACTGCATGGAGCGGCTGATCGCAGCGGGCAAACGGCTCGTGCTGTTGTCCAACGCGCCGCGCCGGTCGGACGATGTCATCCGGCGCATCACCCGGATCGGGGTTCCGGAGCGGCTCTATCACGGCGTTATGTCTTCAGGCGAAGAAGCATGGCTGCATCTCAAGCATCGGAGCGAGCCGTTCTATGCCGCGCTCGGGCACCGCTGCCTGCATATCGGTTCCGAGCGCGACCTCGAAATCCGCGAGGGGCTGGACCTCGCGTTTGTCGACACGCCGGCTGAGGCGGACTTCATCCTGAACACCGGCCCCGCCGAATGGGAGGATGCGCTCGAGACCTATATGCCGGTCATGCACGCCGCGCTCGCCCGCAGGCTGCCGATGGTATGCGCCAATCCGGATCTCGTCGTGGTGCATAACGGCAAGCCGGCTCTCTGCGCCGGCGCCTTGGCGGAGGAGTATCAGCGCCTGGGCGGTCGCGTGCGATCGCACGGCAAACCCCACCCGTCGGTCTACGACAGCTGTCTCGGCCTGCTCGGGATCGCCGACAAGCGCCGCATCCTAGCGATCGGCGACAGCCTGCGCACGGACATCGCAGGCGCCGCCAGTGCCGGCATTGACAGCCTGTTTATTGCCGGCGGGATCCATGCGGCCGAGTTCAGCAGCAATGGCACGCTCGATCCCGAGCGCATCAAAGCCGCGCTCGCGGAGAATGGGCTCCATCCGGTCGCTGCGGCGGCGCGCTTCGTCTGGTAAGCCGAGTCGCCTCCGCTAATGCTCGGCGCGGTGCAGGATCGTACCCCGCATCCCGGTGTCGTATTCCTGCCCAAGCGTGGTCAGGATCACCGCTTGGGGCAGCTTCGGCCGGATCAGGCCCTTACGTTCGAGCGCGGCCCAGACCGCCGGGTTGCGTAACCCGGTCGCATCACGCGCCGCGACAATCGCCTCGCCGAGGTGGAAATGGTCGCCATGCGGATCGGGCAGCTGCGTGATCACAAGCCCGCCGGGCTCGTCCTCGGCGGCCGGCTTGCCGGCGACGCGCCCCAGCTCTTGCAGCAGGGTCAGCGTCTTTAGCTGCAGCGGGTTGAGGTTGAGGGGGTTGCGTTTGCTGGGCATATCTCTTGATTAACCGCCGAGTGCTGGCTGGGCAAGTAGGAGGTAGGGATGCTGAAAGGCAAATCCGCGATCATCACGGGCTCGACGAGCGGGATCGGGCTCGGCATCGCGTCGGCACTCGCCGCCGAGGGTTGCGATGTCATGCTGAACGGCTTTGGCGATCCGGCAGAGACGGAGCGGCTGCGCGCCGAGCTCGCCGAACAGCACGGGGCACGCACTGCGTATTCTCCGGCCGATATGACAAAGCCGGCGGAAATCCGCGAACTCATCGCCGAGACCGAGCGGCATTTCGGCGGTGTCGATATTCTTGTCAACAATGCGGGAATCCAGCATGTCGCGCCGATCGTCGAGTTTCCCGAAGAGCGCTGGGACGCGGTTATCGCAATCAATCTGTCGGCCGCGTTTCATGCGTCGAAAGCGGCATTGCCGCTGATGATCAGAAAAAAATGGGGACGCATCATCAATATCGCCTCGGCGCACGGGCTTGTTGCGAGCGGCGAGAAGGCGGCCTATGTCGCGGCCAAGCATGGTCTCGTCGGATTGACGAAGGTCACCGCGATCGAGGTGGCCAACCAAGGCGTCACCTGCAACGCTATTTGTCCCGGCTGGGTCTTGACGCGCCTCGTTCAGCAACAGATCGAGGCTCGCGCCAAGGCGCAGGGCATCCCCGTCGAGCAAGCGCGCGAGGATCTGGTGCGCGAGAAGCAGCCGATGCTCGACTACACGACGCCGGAGAAGATCGCCGCGCTCGCGGTTTTCCTGTGCGGCGACGCGGCCTCGACGATCACCGGCGCGGCGTTGTCGATCGACGGCGGCTGGGTCGCCCAGTAACTCCCGGAGCCTGATTTACGCCGCCGCGACGAGGCGCTGCGGCGCTGCAGCGCCGCTGACGTCCTCAATATCGAAATAGAGGTTCGACAGCGCCTCGGCGACCAATTCTTCGGTCAGCTCCGGGGGCATGTTGAAGCATTTGCACGCTTCGACGACCTGGTCGCAGATAAAGCGCGGCTGGTAATAGGCGAGCCCAAAGCCGCCACCGCGCAAGCGCTCGACGACGAAGTCGAATACATCATCGGACAGCGTCAGCGCGCGCGATTTCGCGACGCCATCGAAGATCTGGCGGTATTCCTCGCGCGTCGGCTCGAACAGCTTGATCTTGTATTGCATGCGGCGCAGGAACGCCGCCTCCATAAGATCGGCTGGCTGCAGATTGGTCGAGAAGATCATTAAGACATCAAATGGCAGCGAGAACGTCGTGCCGGTGATCAGCTTGAAATAATCGACCTGGTTTTCCATCGGCACGATCATGCGGTTCAAGAGCTCGTCGGGCTTGAACTTCTGCCGGCCGAAATCGTCGATCAGCAGCATGCCGTTCAGGGCTTTCAGATGCAGCGGCGCATCGTAAAACTTGGTTTCTACGCTGTGCTGAAGATCGAGCATGTCGAGCGTCATCTCGCCGCCGGTCACGACAACAGGCCGCTTGCAGGCGACCCAGCGCTGATCGAATGTCTCGCGGTGCAATCCGATCCCGGCGGGCGCAGCAGCGGCAGCGGCGGCCGCCTGGGTCACGGCCGGCTTGTGCAAGGACGGGTCGAAGATGCGGATGATCTGCCCGCCGATCTCGAGCGCATAGGGGATGTAGACGACGTCCTTAAAGATCGTCGAGATGCGGGTCGCCAGGGTCGTCTTGCCGTTGCCGGGCGGCCCGAAGAGCAACACACTGCGGCCGGCATTCACGGCCGGCAGCAGCTTGCGGATGTAGTGCTCCGGCACGACGAGTCCTGCGAAGCCCTGACGCAGGGCATCGGCATCGAGCTGCTCATTCGAGATGCGCTGGCCGAGCACCTGGTCCTGATAGGCCTGGAGGTTTACCGGCGCGGGGCCAAGATAGAGGTTCTGGTCGAGGGCTTCCTTGGCAGCGCCGCGGCCGGTCTCGCTTAGCGCATGGCGGATCGACAGCGCCAGCCCTCCCGGCGCGGCGCCCACCGCCTGAATTAGCCTTTGCTGGACAGCGTCGTCGATCAGCTGCTGCACGCCGCGACGCGGCAGTTTGAGTCGCTCGGCAAGGTCGAGGACGGTCTCGCAGCCCTCGATCAGCATGAATTTAAGCATCAGGTTGAGAAGACTGCGAGGCGAGATGCCGGTCTCTTCGAGATTGGCGGGCACCGCCGGCGCCGTGTTCATCACCTCAGCCAGTTGCTCGGCCGTGAGGAGCCCCATTGCGATCAGATTGTCGCCAATCCGGCCGCCTTCGGTCAGCTGGCGCGCCAACGCCGCCTCGATATCGGCGGCGTTCACCAGCCCACGGCCGACCAGAATGTCCCCCAATTGCATGTAAACCCTGACCTCTTGGGGTGCGACGCGGGCCCAACCTACCGGCCCGATGGTAAAAACTTGATGATGTAAGTCGGATTTACTGCGGGCAGAACCCTCGCATTTGCCAGGAATTCAAGATGGGAAGCGGCGCTGGCAGCGATTGCCTGTCCCCGCGGCGACGGATCATAATGCGGAAAATGCAGCCCGCACGGTGCCGTAGCACCGGATGAGCTCGGCATTGGAGGATGGCTCATGACCGGTTCACCTGAATTGCGCCCGCTCGGCGAGACGCTCGGCACCGAAGCCCTCGGCATCGACCTGTCACGGCCGTTGGACGACGCGACTTTCGGCTGGATCGAGCGCGCCTTCGCCGAGCATCCGGTGCTGGTGTTCCGCAACCAGAACCTCGGCCCCGCCGAACTTGCCACCTTTGGCCGGCGCTTCGGTGGGCCGCGGATCCATTCGCTCGTCAAGTACCGCCACTCCGAATACCCGGAAGTCTCGTGGCTGACCAATGTCGATGCCGACGGCAAGGTCGACTGGTTCGGCGTCAAGCGCGCCACCGACTGGCACACCGACTCGCCCTATGACGACGACCTGCCGCGCCTCGCGATCCTGCACGCAAAGGAAGTGCCCGCGGCGAAGGGCGGCACGATGTTCGCCGATATGCGCGCGGCCTATGACACGCTCCCCGAGGCGATGAAGCAGCGCCTCGCCCGCCTTGTCGGGCTGCATGGCCGGGGCGATGGCCCAGCCGGCGAGCGCCTCTACAACGGGGATCTCGAACGCCAGACCGACCGCGACTATGCCGAGAAAGCGCATCCGGCGATCCGGATCCACCCGGTCACCGGCCGCCCGCTGCTGTTCGTCAACCCGGTGCATTGCCACGGCTTTGTCGGCATGGACAAAGATGAAGCGTGGCCGCTGATCGAGGAGTTGGCCGCCCATTCGACGCAGG
Source organism: Alphaproteobacteria bacterium (assembly GCA_005888425.1). Lineage (GTDB taxonomy): Bacteria > Pseudomonadota > Alphaproteobacteria > ATCC43930 > CGMCC-115725 > DATARH01. The sequence continues at coordinate 2,064 of VAZF01000157.1, read as the reverse complement.
AGCGGTTTGTCTACTATCACTCCTGGCAGGTCGGCGACGTCCTGATGTGGGACGAGGCGGCGACGATGCATCGCGGCGCCGGCGATTACGAGCCGCGCGAGCGCCGCATCATGCTGCGCACGATCGTTTATCCGAATTGACGCCTGCGTTCAGTCCCCTTCACCGCTTGGCGGCGAGGCGGTTCTCGTGAACCTGGAGATGGCACCAGGCGGCGCGCAATAGCGGCGTCGCCAGGCCGAAGCGGCGGGCACGGCGCAACAGATCGCCGATGATCGCCTCGGCTTCGGTGCGGCGGCCGGCTTCGAGGTCCTGACGCATCGAAGCGCTGTTGGGGCTGCCGGCCTCGGTCAGCATCGTCTGCACCCGGTCCCGGCTTTGCGGCCGGGGCTGAAAGCCGGAGGCCGCGGCAATCGAAGCGACCTCGTCGATCGCCTCGACCATCAGCCGCTCGCCTTCCTCGGTCGCGACGATGTCGCCGACAGTACCGCGCATCAGGCAGTTCATCCCCGCCATCGCGCCGATCAGGATGAACTTCTCCCACATTTCGAGAAGGATGTTGTCGTTGGCCGGGGCGGCGACAGGGGTTCCCGCGAATTCCTGCTCGATGGCTTTTGTGCGCTCGCTGATCCCGCCGCCGCGCTCGCCATGCGCGATGCCGGACATGCGGTTGATGTGACGGACCGAGCCGTCGGGCAGCAGCACCGCCCCAACATAAGCGACACCCCCGAGCACCCGGCCCAGCCCGAAAGCGGCATCGAGCCGATCGAGATGCACGAGGCCATTGAGCAAGGGCAGGACCGCAGTTTTGGGCCCGACACCGGGGCCGATCGCCTCGATCGCGGCGTCGAGGTCGTAATGCTTTGCGGTCAAAATGACGAGATCGTAGGGGCCGCCAATCCGGTCGGCGGTCGCGACCTTGACCGGCACTTGGAAATCGCCAAGGGCGCTGCCGACCTTGAGCCCGTGTTCGGCGAGAGCCGCGGCGCGCGGGGCGCGCACAAGAAAGGTCACGTCGCGGCCCCCTTCGGCGAGGCGCCCGCCGAAATAGCCGCCGACTGCTCCGGCGCCCAGCACCAAAATGCGCATGTCCCTCTCCCTCAGCTCGTCCGAAGCAGGATCTTGCCGATATGCGTGCTGGCTTCCATCAGCCGGTGCGCCGCCGCGGCCTCGGCGAGCGGGAAGGTGCGGTCGATGACCGGGCGTACCTTCCCGGCTTCGATCAGCGGCCACACCTTGTCGCGCAGATTGCGAGCGATCGCCGCCTTGTCCACCACCGGGCGCGGCCGCAGCGTCGAGCCGGTGATCGTCTGGCGACGCACCATCAGATGCACGAGGTCGAGGGTCACCTTGCTGCCCTGCAGAAAGGCGATCTGCACGAGGCGGCCTTCGATCGCGAGCGAGCGCAAGTTCTTCTCGACATAAGGGCCGCCGACCATGTCGAGGATGACATCGATGCCTCTGCCCTGTGTCGCTTCCTTGAGGATTGCGACAAAATCCTCCTGCCGGTAGTCGATCGCGCGCTCGGCGCCGAGATCACGGCAGACGGCGCATTTCTCTGGGCTGCCGGCGGTCGCGAAGACACGCGCGCCAAAGGCGCGCGCGAGTTGGATCGCCGTCGTGCCGATGCCGCTCGACCCGCCATGCACGAGAAAGCTCTGGCCGGCGGCGAGCCGGCCGCGATCGAAGACGTTGGTCCACACCGTGAAGAAGGTTTCGGGCAGACCGGCGGCATCGACGAGCGCGACGCCCTTCGGCAGCGGCAGGCATTGCGGCGCCGCCGCGACGCAATATTCGGCATAGCCGCCGCCGGCAACCAGCGCGCAGACCGCATCGCTCTCATGCCATCCGGTCACCTCCGCGCCGAGCGCGACGACGGTTCCGGAGACTTCGAGGCCGAGGATCGGCGAGGCGCCGGGCGGCGGCGGATAGTTGCCGGTGCGCTGCAGGATATCGGGACGGTTGATGCCGGCAGCGGCGACGCGGATCAAGACTTCGCCGGTCGCGGGGCGCGGCACCGGCCCTGTGGCGAGCACCAGGACCTCGGGCCCGCCCGGCGCTTCCATC
>VAZF01000672.1 GCA_005888425.1 Alphaproteobacteria bacterium | reverse complement strand
GCGGGCGGCGACATTGTCCGGCGCCGCTGCGAGCGCGGCGGCGGTGTCGTTCAGCACCCGATACAGCAGCGGCGCGACACGCCGCTCCTCGGGCGAGAGATAGACGTTGCGTGAGGAGAGGGCGAGGCCGTCCGGTTCGCGCACGGTCGCGACCCCCTCGATGCGCACTGGGATGTCGAGATCCCGCGCCATACGGCGCACCACCAGCAGTTGCTGGTAGTCCTTCTCGCCGAAACACGCGATATCCGGCAGGCATTGCAGCAAGAGCTTCGAGACGACGGTCGCGACACCGTCAAAATGCCCGGGACGGTGCGCGCCTTCCAAGTCGTCGCCGATGCCGGCGACACGGACGGTCGTGACAAAGCCCGCCGGGTACATCTCCTCGACCGTCGGCGCGAAGACGAGATCGACACCGGCCTCGCTGAATTTCGCGAGATCGGCGGCCTCGCTACGCGGATAGGCGGCGAAATCCTCTCGCGGCCCGAACTGCTTCGGATTGACAAAGAGCGAGGCGACGACGCGCTCGCAGTGCCGGCGCGCGGCCTCGACCAATGCCAGATGGCCGCGATGCAGCGCCCCCATTGTCGGCACCAGCGCGATCCGCTCCTGTTGTCTCCGCCAGCCGGCAACGGCCTCGCGCAATGCCGCCACCGTCCGCGCCACGGCGATATCGCCCGCCGCCATGCTCAATCCCCTCCAGTGTCAGCGGCCGGCGAGGACGCGATCGACCATCGCCTGGGCCGCGCCGAGGTAGTTCGCCGGGTCGGTTAGCGCCTTCAGCGCCTCGGGGCCGAGCGGGCCCACGACTTCCGAAGCCTCCAGCAGCACATCATAGAGCGTCCGATCGCGCTCGATCGCCTTGCGGCAGGCGTCGTAAACCAAATCGTGCGCCTCGTTGCGCCCGGTGTGCGGCGCGAGGCCCATCATAACCGCCTCGGCGACGATGAGCCCGTGCGTCATGCCGAGGTTCTTCGCCATGCGCTGCGGGTCGACGATGAGGCCGCCCATCATGAATTCGCTCTGATGCAGCGCGCCAGCCGCGTAGCCGAAGCTTTCGGGCAGCGCGATCCATTCGGCGTGCCAAGGGCCGGTGGCGCGCTCGAAATCGCTGACCAGCGCATCGAGAATGAGCCCGGCATGCTGGCGCAGCGCCTTGGCGGCGGCGAGGATCAATTCGCAGGAGATCGGGTTGCGCTTCTGCGGCATCGTCGAGGAGGAGCCGCGCCCCGCGACAAACGGCTCGGCCGCTTCCGCGAACTCGGTCGCGGCCATCAGCATAACATCGTAGGCGATCTTGCCGAGGCTGCCGCCGAGCAAGGCCAGGAACTGCACGGTCTCGGCGATCCCATCGCGCGCGACATGCCAGGTGATCGCCGGCTCGGCCAACCCCAATTCGCGGGCCAGCTCGGCGCGCGAGGCGAGGCTTTCCTCGCCGGGGCCGAGCGAGGCCAAGGTGCCGGCCGCGCCCCCGAACTGCACCTGGAGGACGCGCGGCCGCAACTCGGCAAGCCGCGTCGCGTGGCGGTCGAAAGCGGCGAGCCACACCGCCGCCTTGTAGCCAAAGGTGATCGGCAATGCGTGTTGCAGATGGGTGCGCCCGGCCATTGGCGTGTCGCGCCAGCGCCGCGCGAGGGTCGCGAGATGGCCTCGCAGTCCAGTCAGATCCGCCTCGATCAGCTCGAGCCCGGCGCGGATCTGCAACACCACGGCGGTATCCATGATGTCCTGCGTGGTGGCGCCCCAATGCACCCAGCGCCCGGCATCGCCCGCCCGGTCGGCGAGTTGGCGCACCAGCGGCAGGATGGGGTAACCGACCGTCTCGGTCTCGCGCTTGAGCCGCTGGAGATCCAGAGATTGCGGGTCTTCGATGATAGCGGCGGCGGCCTTCGAGATCGCCGCGGCCGCGTCGGCGGGCACGATGCCGGCGCGCGCTTGGGCCCGAGCCAATGCTGCCTCGGCCTCGGTGCAGCGGGCGAGAAAAGCGAGTTCGCCGAACACCCCGCGCATCGGCGCGGTGCCGAACATGTCACCGAACAAGGTCGACGATAAAACGCCAATGCTCATCGGATCACCGCAGCCGTGCAGAGATCGAGAAAGTTAATCAGTTATCGCGGCGGCCGCATCGGATACGCAAGGCTGCGATGGTTTTCCGGCCGCTTTTGCGGTGCCTTTGCGTCGAGTGCTGGTTTTCTAGCGGCTCGGGGCGAAGGCGGCCCAGCCCTTGCCGGTGAGGCGCTCCAGGGCCGGGAAACGCGCCTTGTAGGCCATCTTCGGGCTCTCTTCGATCCAGTAGCCGAGATAGACATAAGGCAGGCCCTGCCTGCGGCATTCCTCGACGAGCCAGAGAATGCTCCAGGTGCCGAGGCTCTCCTTGCCGCGGCTCGGATCGTAAAAGGTGTAAACGGCCGAGAAGCCGTCATCGAGCCGGTCGATCAGCGCCACGGCGGCGAGCGCGCCCTCGGCATCGCGGAATTCGGCGACCGCGGTCCGTACCGCGCTGTCCTCGACCATGCTGCGGTAATCGGCATAGGTCATCGCC
>VAZF01000156.1 GCA_005888425.1 Alphaproteobacteria bacterium | reverse complement strand
CGGCGATACCGCCGATCCGATGGAGCTCTATCGCGCCTTCCGCGGCCGCGATCCGGAAGTCGCGCCGCTCCTCAAAAAGCGCGGCCTAGCCGCTTAAACTAATTCGAACAAAGCGGGAAGGGGTGCGGATGTCAGCTCGGCGGCTTCATCGCCACGTCGAGCATGACATTGGGCAGGATCTCGCGCAGCACGCCGCGCAACGTCGCCTCGTCCGACGCGCTCGCTGACGCGATCAGCCGCCTGGAGCCGCGCCGCAGGATACGCGCGGTGACCCGCCCATCGCGGCCCGGCCGGATGGTTGCGAATGCCTCGGCCGGCTCGATCCGCCGCAATGCCTTTTTCAGGGCCTGCAGACCTTCGCCGCTCTCGACATCGTGCGCCGCCGCTTCGCCGGGCTCGGGCTCGGCTTCCTCCTCGACCGCCGCGTCGACCGCCTCGACCGGCCGGTGCCGCGCCAAGGACTGGTAGACCGCGCGCCCGCTTTCGGTGTCGATCCGCGACTGCAATTCCCAGCTCTCGCCGCGGGAGGACAGTTCACTGATCAGCGCGAATAGGTCGTCGCAGTCGTCGTCATGCGTGCAGGTCAGAAAGGCCAGGCGCCCGTCATGCTCGATCACTCGGTCGTCATCCTCCGCAAAGCCGAGCTCTTCGAGGGCGTTGTCGAGCGCGCGGCGTGAGGCAACGAGCAGCACCGTCACATGCAGCCGCCGTCCCGGATCTGCCGCTTCCTTCTCTTCGGCCAAGGCCCTCTCCTCGCAGCGTCCGTGCCCGAACCTGCCAGGGTGTCAGCCGAGCTCGCTCTCGCCCCGCCGGCTTATGCGAACATCGCGGTGGACCCCGACGTTCATCAACAGGCCAAACCCCAGCATCATCGTAATCATAGCCGTTCCGCCATAGGAAATCAGCGGCAGCGGCACCCCGACGACCGGAATGAGGCCCATGACCATTGCTATATTGATGAAGGCATAGAGAAAGAAACTGGCGGCAATTCCCAGGCCGAGCAACCGTCCGAACAGGCTGCGGCTCCGCAGGGCGATCGAAAAGGCATAGCCGATCACGACCACATAGAGCCCGAGCAGGATCAGGCCGCCGACGAGCCCGAATTCCTCGGCGATCATCGTAAAGATGAAATCGGTCTGCTTCTCCGGCAGAAAGCTCAGATGGGTCTGCGTCCCGAGCAGGAAGCCCTTGCCGAAAACTCCCCCGGAGCCGAGCGCTATCTTCGACTGGGTGATGTGGTACCCGGCCCCGAGCGGATCCTGCTCCGGGTCGAGAAAGGTATAGAGGCGGGTCTTCTGGTAATCGCGCAGGAACCGCCAGGCGATCGGGGCCGCGATCCCGGCCGTGGCGGCGGCCAAGGCGAACATGCGCAGCTTGACGCCGCCGAGGAAGCACAGGATCGCGCCCGAGGCGAGGAGCAGCATCGCCGTCCCGAGATCGGGCTGCTTCAGCACCAGAGCCACCGGGATCATGATCATCATCACCGGCGGAATGAGTCGCGAGATCCGGCCGACATTCTCGTTTGGCACGCAATGGAAATAGCGCGCCAAGGCAAGCACGAGGCCGATCGTCATGATTTCCGAGGGCTGGAGCTGAATCACGCCAAGGTCGATCCAGCGCTGCGCCCCCATGCCGACAAAACCGCGCAGATCGACCGCGACGACGAGCACCAGAGCAACGGCGTAGATCCAGTAGGCGCTGCGGAACCAATGCCGGATGTCCACGAGAGCGACGATCAGCATCGGCACGAACGCCATCGCAAAACGCGTCATCTGCCGCGAGGCCCAAGGCTGCAGACTGCCGTTCGCGGCCGAATACAGCATTGCGAAGCCGATGCCCGAGATCGCAGCGATCAGGATGACGAGGCCCCATTGGATGCCACGGAGCTTGTCCGCCAAACTCAACCGGCGCTGGCCGATATCGACGGAGAGGCTCGCCATCGCTCAGCCGCGGCGAGGATCGGAGCGCGTGGGGGGCGGCGCCGATTGCGTCGCGGGCGCATTCTCGGCAATGGCGGGCTGCGGCACGCGCCGGGCCGGGTCACGCTTCTGCGTCTCGGTGAGCACATCGCGGCAGATTGGCGCGGCGACTGCGGAGCCGCCGCCGCCGCTTTCGCCGCCATGCTCCACCACGACGGCGCAGACGTAGCGCGGCGCGTTGACCGGCCCAAACGAGATGAACAGCGCGTGGTCGCGCTCTTTCCAGGGAACCGCGGTGCCCTTGCGAATGCCGTGCTCGCGCTCGGCGGCGCTGATGCGCCTGACCTGCGACGTGCCCGATTTCCCGCCCATCGCCATCGCCGGGTCGGTGATGCGCGCCGCATAGGCCGTGCCGCCCTGTTCGTTGACGACGGCGTTCATGCCGTCGAGCACGAGGGCAAGCCAGCGCGGGTTGATGCCGAGTTCCGGAAAGGATGGGGTTCGAACGTCGCCGCCCGGGGCGAGGCGGCCCTCCGGCCGGAACAGGCGCGGCACGACTGCCCGGCCGGTCACGAGCCGGGCCGCCATTGTCGCGAGCTGGATCGGGGTCGCGGTGACCGAGCCCTGCCCGATGCCGGCGATCAGCGTCTCTCCCGGCTGCCACGCAACCCCGGTCAGCGCCGCCTGACGCTCCCGGTCCGGGATCGTGCCGCCGCGCTCGCCCGGGATATCGAGCCCGACCGGGCTGCCGAAGCCGAGCTTCCGCGCCATCGCTGCGATGCGGTCGATGCCGACGCGCCGCGCGGTCTCATAGAAATAGACGTCGCAGGATTTCTTGATCCCGTCATGCAGGCGCATCGCACCGTGGCCTTCTTTGCGCCAGCAATGGAAGGTCGCATTCCCGAGCGAGAAATAGCCCGGGCAGCCGACCGATGTGTCGGGCGTCATCGCGCCCGCTTCGAGCGCCGCCAGGGCCACGACCGGCTTGAATGTCGATCCCGGCGGATAGACGCCGGCGATGACCTTATCGGTCAGCGGGTTGCGCGGATCGGTCGACAGCTCCTGCCATAGTGCAGGGGTGAGGCCGGTTGCGAATTGCGTCGGATCAAAGCTCGGACTCGACACCATCGCCAGCACATCGCCGGTCAACGCGTCGAGCACGACACAGGAGAGGCTCTGCTCGACGGAGCAGCGCTTCACGACGAATTCCTGCAACGCGGCGTCAAGGCTGAGCACGATCTCACGGCCCGGCTGTCCCGGTGTTGTGGCGATCTCGCGGACGACGCGGCCGAAGGCGTTGACCTCGACTTGGCTCGTGCCGGCACCGCCGCGCAGCTGTGGGTCCAGCGCCTTTTCGACGCCGTTCTTGCCGATGCGGAAATCCGGTAATTCCAGAAGCGGATCGCCGGTCAGTTCCTTCTCCGATACCGGCGCGACATAACCGAGCACATGCGAAGCTCCGGTCCCATAAGGATATTCGCGGATCAACCCTTGCTCGATGGCGACACCGGGCAATTCCGGCATCGCGACCTCGATCCGCGCCATCTCCTGCCAGCTCAGATTCGCGCGCACAACGAGCGGGACAAAGGCGTGCTTGCGCTGGACATCGCGCATGATGCGCCGGCGGTCGGCCTCGGCCACTTCGATCAATTTGGCGATCGCGTTGAGGGTGCCTTCGAGATTGCCGGCCTGCTCGGGGACGACGACGACGCGATAATTGGGCCGGTTGTCGGCGAGCGCTGCGCCAAAGCGGTCGAGGATGCGCCCGCGCGGCGGGGTCAGAAGCCGCACGCTAATGCGGTTCTCCTCAGCCATGACCGCGTATTTGTCGCGGTCGAGGATCTGCAGCTGGTACATGCGGGCGGCAAGGGCACCGCCTAGCACTGCTTGCCCGCCGGCGAGCAATGCCGCCCGCCGGGTCAACAGCTTCTGTCGATTGTTTTCGCGCGCCGACACGGGTCCGCTCGGGCCTAGCGCCGGCGCATCAGCCGCGGCCCGTCAATCAGCACGCGCTGGGTGCTACCTAGCAGGAAGCTTGCGGCCGGGAAGACCGCGATCGTCAGCACCATCCGGAAGATCGTGTTGCGCGGATTGATGAGGCTGGATTCGAGCAGACAGTGGAGGGCCCAGAGGCCGAGCATCATCCCGCCGCCGACCAGCGTAAATCCCGCCCAGACAGCCGGAAAACTGCGTCCGACAAAATGGCGCCGGGAACGCAGCACGACGGCGCGGGTGACCAGGAGCGTCAGAGCCCCGACGCCGACGAGCGAACCAGTCAGCAGGTCCTCGCCAAGACCGATCCCGAATAGGGCATAGGACGGCAGCAGGTCCGGCCGGTAGAGCGTCCAGTGGTAGACCGCCATCAGCGCGAGGGCCGGGGTCAGTGCGGCATAGCCCGGGATCTGCAATGGCAGAATCGCCACGAGCGCGGCGATGGTCGTGGTCAGGATCGGGACAAGCCGCGCCGCGTTGCTGTTCACGCGAGGCAGTTCGGGTGCAGTGAACTCCCGGAGCGCCATCGTCCTCAGCGTGCCGGTTGCGCAGGCGTTTGGAGTTCTTCACTGGCCGCCTTGCTCTTGCGGCCCGGTCGCACGGCGGGAGGCACCGGTTGCGGCAGCGCGCCGGAGAGCCCGTAATCGACCGCCAACACATAGCCGAGCTGCGACAGCTCAACATACGGCTCGACCCGCGGGCCGGCTGGCCCGACCGCGCTGACCATGCCGACCGGCAAATCGGGCGGGAAGACGCCGCCTTCGCCCGAGGTGACAACACGGTCGCCGATCTTGAGCGCCTCCGGCGAGCCGACATAGAGGAGCCGCGGTCGCTCGGAATTGTCGCCCGCCAGCACCGCGCCGGTGTTCGAGCCTTCGATCTTGACTGGAATCCGCGAATTCAGATCGGTGATCAGCAAGACCCGCGCGGCACGGCTGCCGACCTCGGTCAGGCGGCCGACCAACCCATCCCCGGTGATCACTGCCTGCCCGCGGGCGAGACCTGCCTGGCTGCCGGCGTTGATCATCACGGTGCGCACATAGGCCCCGCCGGAATTGGCGATGACGCGGGCGGTCACATACGATACCGCCCTATCGGGCACGACCTTAAGCAGTCCCTGGAGCTGGCGGTTTTCGGTGGTGAGCTTTAGCGCGACCTGCTGCCATTGCAGCAGACGCTGGTTCTCTTCCTCAAGCCGGCGATTTACCTGATAAACCCCGATAAAGCCGCGGACCCGGTCAATCGCCGCCTCGGCGGCCCCAAGCGGGCGGCTCGCCACATCGAGCGCCGGTGCGGCAACATCGCTCAGGCCGGTGCGCAGGGTCTCGAACATCGTCTGATCGGTCTTGCCAGCGACGAGCATCGCCCCGGAGAGCAGGATCAAGGCCGGCAGCGTCGAGCGCTGGATGCCGGCACGCAGCTGGGGCGAGAGGCGGATCATTCAGCCTCTCCCTCGCCGATTCGCGCCGGATACGCAGCTGTTTTTCGGTCCCATGGTCCCCCCGACCGGTTCCCCGAGCGGGCATTATTACGCGAAAAACAGGCTCTACCACATATTGATTAATAGATTTTTGAGCGTCTTCATTTCTTCCAGCGCCCGCCCGGTGCCGAGGGCGACGCAGGTCAGGGGGTCGTCGGCGATCGAGACCGGCAGGCCGGTCGCGTGGCGCAGCACAAAATCGAGGTTGCTCAGGAGAGCGCCGCCGCCCGTCATGACGATGCCTTTGTCGACGATGTCGGCTGCCAATTCGGGCGCGGTGTGCTCGAGCGCCACCTTGACCGCCTCGACGATCGAGCCCACCGGCTCCGCCAGGCTTTCCGAGATCTGGCGCTCGCTGATGACGATTTCTTTGGGCACGCCGTTCATCAGGTCGCGGCCCTTGATCTCCATGACCCGGCCCTCGCCATCCTCCGGCATGCAGGCCGAGCCGATCTCCTTCTTGATGCGTTCGGCGCTGCCCTCGCCGACCAGCAGGTTATGGTTGCGGCGGATATACGCGATGATCGCCTCGTCCATCTTGTCGCCGCCAACCCGGACCGAGCGGGAATAGACGATGCCGCCGAGCGACAGCACGGCCACTTCTGTCGTGCCGCCGCCAATATCGACGACCATCGAGCCCGTTGCCTCGGTCACCGGCAGACCGGCGCCGATCGCCGCCGCCATCGGCTCCTCGATGAGGAAAACCCGCCTTGCGCCGGCGCTTTCCGCCGATTCCTGGATGGCCCGCCGCTCAACCGCGGTCGAGCCGGACGGCACGCAGATGATGATCTGCGGGCTGGCAAAGCTGCGCCGGTTATGAACCTTGCGGATGAAATGCTTGATCATTTCCTCCGCGACCTCGAAATCGGCGATGACCCCGTCGCGCAACGGCCGGATCGCCTGGATATTGCCCGGCGTTCGGCCGAGCATCAGCTTGGCCTCCTCGCCGACCGCCAGGACCTGCTTGCGGCCCTTGACGCTGGCGATCGCGACGACCGAGGGCTCGTTCAAGACGATGCCGCGGCCCTTTACATAGACGAGCGTATTGGCTGTGCCGAGGTCGATCGCCATGTCGGCGGACAGCAAACCCAACATTCTTCCGAGCATCGCTGTTAAATCCGAAGTTGTGGCCGGTCACACATCCGGCCTCGAACGCTGTCGCGTCTTAAATTCAGTCCGCCGATCCGTGACATTGCCGAGCGTCCCCGACGACCAGTCGCGTCGTCGGGCGCCGCGAGCGAGCAAGGCGGCATTAGCTTCCCCCGTTAGGGCCGATCCTTGCGGATTAGCCCGTCTAATTCAAGCCGCGAGTCTCCAGAGAGAGTTCTTTTCCCTAAACTCTTGCAAAATGATTAGCGCCCGGCATCTTTTTGCGATGAGCGGCAATGAGGAGATCGTCAAGCGGTCGGTGCGAATCGCGGGACATGCAACGAGTATCTCGCTCGAGCCCGCGTTTTGGCAGGCGTTGTCCGAGATCGCGGCGCGCCGCGATTTGTCGCTCAACGCGCTGTTGTCGCAGATCGATGCCGAGCGCGCCGGCAATTTATCGAGCGCGATTCGCCTGTTCGTGCTCGCCAGCTGCCGCGGTGGCGAGCTGGCCGGCGCGGGTCCCGAGATCTCGACGAAAATAAATCCATGGAGCACGCAATGGCCACGCTGATCAATCTCAACCGCTTCCGGAAGGCAAAGAAGCGGGCCACGGCCGAGGAGCGCGCCGCGCAAAACCGGGCCGCGTCGGGCCGTACCAAGAAAGAGCGCAAAACCACGACGCGCGAGCGCGAGCGCGCCGACCGCGAGCTCGACAACAAGCGCCTCGACTAATTGCCGCGGCCGAGCGCGGCGTTGTAGGCGTCGCGGTTCGCCTCGTCGAAGCAGACAAAAATGACTATCGCCGGAATTTCGTTCTGGGCGAGGTATGCCGCGACTTCGGCCACGGCAATCCGCGCCGCCCTGTCGCGGGGAAAGCCGTAGACCCCGGTCGCGATGGCGGGGACGGCAATCGTCTGAAACCCCTGCTCGCGGGCGATTGCCAGGCAGGAGCGGTAGCAGCGGGCCAGGATGTCCGGTTCGCCTGCATCGCCGCCGCGCCATATCGGACCGACCGTATGAATGACATGCCCGGCCGGCAGCCGATAGCCGCGGGTCAGCCGTGCCTCGCCCGGCGGGCAGCCGCCGACCCCGCGGCATTCGGCGAGGAGTTCCGGGCCGGCGGCGCGGTGAATTGCGCCATCGACCCCGCCGCCGCCGAGCAGGGAGGCATTGGCGGCATTGACGATCGCATCGACCGTCAGCCGGGTGATATCGCCGAGTTCAATGCGGATGCGGTTGGGGAGAGCACCCGTCCTCGCCATCTCTTGCCCTCTCGCGCACAGCAGGCGCTCGCCTGGCCCTTCAGCCGCCGATGAGAAGCATTCGCTCGGCGCCGGTCAATTCTCCATTTCTTGGCTGAGATCGCGGCCCAGCAGGTGCTCCTCCAAAATGATTCCGTCGCCGTTGTCGATCGTGACCTTGCTCGGCTGGTCGGCATCGGCCAGCCGCCGGGCTTCCGCCAACGCCTCGTCGCGGTTGGCGAACCCGCCTCGCGGCTGGCCCTCGCCTTCCTTGGTCACGGTCCAGCGCCCTTCGGTCGGATGAACCCGGTAGATGTGGCGTCCCAGCATTGCCCCTCCCGCTCGGGTGGCCTCGGCTCGCCAACGCGGTCGCGCCGTGCCGCGTTCCGGGGCTGCTATGGCGGCTCAGTTCTAAAAAAAGAGACCGGGACCGGCGTTAACCGATCCCGGGTCAAGGATGCGGGTGGCAAACCCGCGACAGGGAGACTTTGCCGAACCGGACCAGGGTTTTAGGGCGAGGGTCCGGCCCCGCCCACATGCCGCATTGCTGCGGCATGGTCGAAAACGCGCTTTGCGCGAATGCGTTCCACAGATCTGTTGGCTTTCTCCTTCGAGGCGGCAGCGATCCGTTGATCTGCGATCAGTTGACCAGCGTATCGGCCGTGCGCGCCGGCTCTTCCGTGCCCCGCGGGGCGTAGTAGCGTTCGCTATTCGCGGCCCGCGCCGGGAAGCGCTGCAGCGCGCGCCGCAATGCCGCGGGGTCGGCCATGATGATCTCCGCTTGCCGGTCCGGGACGACGCCCATCAGACGGCGCAGCGCATCGCGCCCGCGCGATAGCCGCGAGCGGACCGTGCCGACCGGAACCCCGAGCACCTCGGCGACCTCCTCGTAGCGCATGCCTTCGAGGCCGACGAGCAGGATGACGGCGCGCTGCTCTTCCGGGAGCTTGCGGATCGCGCGTTCGAGGTCGCGCAATTCCAAGCGCTTGCCCTGATGCGGAGCCCGCGTCAGCAGCGGCTCGGTTTCGCTGAGCCCGACCGCCGCGCCCTCGCGAACCGAGCGACGCACTTGATTGACGTACTGGTTGTGCAGGATTGTGAACAGCCATGCCCGCAAATCGGTGCCGTCCTGCCAAAGATGAAGCTTACCGAGGGCCCGCGCCAGGCAATCCTGCACCAGATCATCTGCCGCGGCGACATCGCGCGCCAATGCCCGCGCGTACCGACGCAGCCGCGGGATCTCAGCCTCGATGCTCTGATAGATATCGCCCACGAAAACGCCTCCCAATTGTTGCCGAATGAGCGGTCGCGGCGAACTTTATCGGGGGGCTGTAATCGGTTGATGTCAGGCGCTTCGGATTTGTGTAAGAAATTGTAACCGTGTGTGAGGTGGCCTATATGTTGCGGGAGCGCCTTCGCTCGTCTTTCTTCGATCTGTTGGCAATCGATCACGCAGGGCAGGTTCGCTGCGCATGAGCGATAACGGTCATATCCTGGTGGTCGATGACCAGAAGGAGATCTGCGACGTCGTCCAGGAATACCTGACCGGCGAAGGCTATCGCGTCTCTACAGCCAGTGACGGCGGCGGCATGCGCCGGGTGCTCGGTCAGTCGCATGTCGATCTCGTCATCCTGGATCTGATGCTGCCGGGTGAGGACGGGCTGACCCTGGCACGCTCGCTGCGCGACGAGTCCGGCATCGGCATCATCATCCTGACCGGCCGCGGCGAGACCGTCGACCGCATCATCGGCCTCGAGATGGGGGCCGACGATTATCTGCCAAAGCCGTTTCATCTCCGGGAGCTGTTGGCGCGGGTCAAAAGCGTCTTGCGGCGGGTTCAGTCGCGCACGGGCGAGCCGAACCAGACCGCCCGGACGCATGCCCGGTTCGCGGGTTGGGACCTTGATCTGTCGAGCCGCGAGCTGACCTCGCCCGCCGGCCAGGAGGTGCGCCTCACAACCGGCGAATTCGATCTCCTTGCGGCCTTCGTCAACAACCCCAACCAGGTCCTCTCGCGCGACCGGCTCCTCGATCTCGCCCGCAACCGCGAAGCCGGACCATTCGACCGCACGATCGACGTGCAGGTCGG
>VAZF01000671.1 GCA_005888425.1 Alphaproteobacteria bacterium | reverse complement strand
ACGGGCTGCACATCTGAGGGGGGCCGGCTGTCGCATCGGTTGCAAAGCCGCCCGAGCGGAGTACATTTTGCCGCAAGCGGCGGTGCCGGCTGTTGTCGAGCCGGGCCCGCCAAGCTCCCCGCGAGGAGGAATCGCCGATGCTGCCACCGAAGGAAAACGAACTGATCACCCGCGTCGGCGCCGGGACGCCGATGGGCGAGACGATGCGGCGATATTGGATCCCCGCCTGCCTGTCGTCGGAGATCGCCGAGCCGGACAGTCCGCCGGCCCGCGTCAGACTGCTCGGCGAGGATCTCGTCGCGTTCCGCGACAGCGACGGCCGGATCGGTCTGATCGACGAATTCTGCCCGCATCGCCGGGTGTCCCTGTTCTTCGGACGCAACGAGGAATGCGGTCTCCGGTGCGTCTATCACGGCTGGAAGTTCGACGTCGAAGGCAATTGCCTCGACCAGCTCAACGAGCCTCCGGAGCACCAATTCAAGCAGCACATCCACATCACTGCCTATCCGACGGTCGAGCTCGGCGGCCTCGTCTGGGCCTATCTCGGCCCGGCCGACAAGATGCCGCCCGCGCCCAAATTTGCCTGGACGCAGGTTTCGGCAGAACGCCGCCATGTCAGCAAGGTCATCGAGGAATGCAACTGGCTGCAGGCACTGGAGGGCGGCATCGACACCTCGCATGCCCCGATCCTGCACCGACTCCTGACCGACAACTCGACGCGCGGCGGGATCAAACCGTCAAACCCGTTTGTCCGCGGCAAAGCGCCAAAGCTCGTCGTCGACGTTACCGATTACGGCTATCTCTACGCCGGCATCCGGCCGCTCGGCGATGCGGAAGTGCACATCCGCACCTATCATTTCATCATGCCGTTCCATCAGATCCGCCCGTCGCGCTCGGAAAGCGGCCTGCCGCTTGATGCCGGCCATATCTGGGTCCCGATGGATGACTACAACTGCATGGTCTACAACTGGATGTATTCGACCACCGATGCGGCGCTGACCGAGGAGGATCGGCGGGAATACGGCATCGGCAACGGGCCCGATTTTGTCGATCAGAAGACGTTCCGCTCGAAACAGAACCGGTCAAACAATTACGGGCTCAACCGCGAAGTGCAGCGCACCGAGAGCTACACCGGGATCGACGGCATCAACCAGCAGGACCGCGCGCTGCAGGAAAGCATGGGGCCGATCGTCGACCGCTCGAAGGAACACCTCGGCCCGGGCGACAAGGCGATCGGGCAGGCGCGGCGCATGTTGCGCCAAGCGGTCATGGCGGTTAAGGACGGCGGCAATCCCGCCGGCACCGGCGCGAGCTACTACCATATCCGGGCCGGCGAAGAGGTGTTGCCGCGCGACGCCGATTGGCACCAGATCATGGCGCCCGACATCACCAAGGAGAAAATCCTCCAGACGGTGTGAGGCTCTTCCGGGCCGACGCAATATTGACGGAATCCGGCGTCGGGCGCTTAGTGGCGCCCGTCGCCACATTTGCTGAATCGCAGGAGAACTGCATGCCCGCGCAGCCCTTTGCCGGCGTCCTGGTGCCGGTTTTGACCCCGTTCACCCCGGCGGGCGAGCCTGATGCCGGGCGCTTTGTCGCGTTCTGCCGCTGGCTGTTGGATCAGGGCGCCGATGGGCTCGCGATCTTCGGCACGACCAGCGAGGCGAACTCGATGTCGGCCGGCGAACGCATGGCGTTGCTCGATCGGCTCGTCGCATCCGGCATCCCGCCGGCAAAGCTGATGCCCGGCGCCGGCGCCTGCTCGGTCACGGAGGCGGCGACGCTGATCCGCCACGCGGTCGGCCACGGGGTCGGCGGCGTCTTGATGCTGCCGCCCTTTTATTACAAGGGCATGGACGATGACGGCCTGTTCGCGTTCTTCGCCGGCGTCATCGACCGGGTCGCCTCGCCCGCGCTGCGCATGTATCTCTACCACATCCCGCCGCAGACCGTGCTCGGGCTGTCGCTCGACCTTGTCGGCCGTCTGATCGACACTTATCCGAATACCGTCGTCGGGCTGAAGGACAGCTCGGGCGACTGGAACAACACGGTGGCACTCTTAGAGCGCTTTCCCGGTTTTGCGGTGTTCCCCGGCTCGGAGGTCTTTCTGCTCGACGGGCTGCGCAAGGGGGCGGTCGGCTGCATTACGGCTTCCGGCAATGTCAACGTTCCCGGCATCCGCAAGGTCTACGAGAACTGGAAGACGCCGCAGGCCGACCAATTGCAGGCCGAGATCACGACCGCTCGGAAGACGATCCAGGCCTATCCGATGGTGCCGGCCTTGAAGCGGATCGTCGCGCATTTCCACAACGACCCGGATTGGGCCGCGGTGCGCCCGCCGATGGTGCCGCTGAGCGAGGCGCAATCCAAGGCGCTCCTCGCCGATCTCGCCAAGATCGGCTTCACGCTCGGCGAGAGGCGGCGGGAAGCGGCCGAATAGAGGAGCCGAGCCATGGCGACCGAACCCGTCCCGGCCCGTACCCCTGAGCGGGAGCAATTCTACGACCGCATTGCGCCGGCGAATTTGGCACCGCTCTGGGAGAACCTGCATCGCATGGTCACCCCCGAGCCGGCGCCTTCTTGCGTGCCGGCGATCTGGCATTACCGCGACGTGCGACCGCATTTGATGGAATCGGGGAAGCTGATCACGGCCCAGGAAGCGACCCGGCGGGTGTTGATGCTGATGAACCCCGGACTCGGTGGCGAGGCCTCGATCACCGGCTCGCTGTTTGCCGGGTTGCAGCTCATCATGCCGGGCGAAATCGCGCCGGCGCACCGCCACAGCCAATCGGCGCTGCGCTTTATCATCGAGGGACACGGTGCCTACACCGCGGTCGATGGCGAGCGGACCGCGATGGAGCCGGGCGATTTTGTCATTACCCCGTCCTGGACCTGGCACGACCACGGCAACGAGACGAGCGAGCCGATGGTGTGGCTCGACGGGCTCGACATCCAGATCGTCAAGCTTCTGGGTGCGAGCTTTGCCGAAGGTTATCCTG
>VAZF01000155.1 GCA_005888425.1 Alphaproteobacteria bacterium | reverse complement strand
CCATGACAAAATCGCCGAGTTTGGTGCTGCCGGAAATCCCGACCTGACCGGCCAGGATGCAACCCCGGCCGAGTTCGACATTGTGCCCGATCTGCACCAAATTATCGATCATTGTGCCCGGCCCGATCACGGTATCGTGCCCGGAGCCGCGGTCGATTGTCGTGTTGGCGCCGATATCGACATCGTCGCCGATGACGACCCGCCCGAGCTGGGGGATCTTAACCGGCCCTTCCCGGTCTGGCGCAAAACCAAAGCCGGGCTGCCCGATGCGGACGCCGGGATGGAGCACGACGCGAGCGCCGATGAGGCAGTGGCTCAGCGTCACATGGGGGCCGACCCGGCAGTCATCGCCAAGTTCAACGGCCTGGCCGATAACCGTGTGGGCGCCGATCTGACAGCGTGCCCCGAGCCGCGCCCCGGCCTCGATCACCACATAGGGACCGATTTCGCAATCGGCCGGCACCGTCGCGGCCGGGCCGATGATCGCCGAGGGTGCAACGCCGGGGATAACCGGCTTTGCCGGATAGAGGGCCTGCGCGGCGCGCGCAAAAGCCTTGTACGGCTCCTTTGTGAGGAGGAGCGCCATGCCGGCCGGGGCACGCTCGGCAAACCGCTCATCGACAAAGGCCGCCCCGGCGCGCGAGCCGGCGAACGCGTCGAGATATTTGCGGTTGTCGAGAAAGGTCACGTCCTCGGGGCCGGCGGTCTCGAGCGGCGCGACATCGGTCATGAGCTGCTTGCCATCCGCCCCGCCGCCCAGCCGGGCGCCGCTCAACTCCGCCAGCTCGTCGAGCGAATAAGGCCCTGCCCGGTCGAAGAAGCGAAGATCGGTCATGCCGCGGTTGGCCGGGGCGCCGTTATTTTTTCTTTTTGGGCGGCGCCTGATCGGCAGTAGCGGCCGCCGGTTGCGCCGCGGGCGTCACCGGGGCTGGGGCCACAAAGTTGACGGTCAGGGTGGGCAGCTGCTCGTCGAGCCGGCGCAGCACATCGTCGGTCACATCGTAATTCTGGTCGAACAGCACGAGCTCGCTGCGCTGAAACACCATGTTGGCTTTGCGGTCCTTGGCGATATCGGTGATGATCTTCAACATCACCTCTTGGATCTTTTCCAGGGCCTCGGCATTCGAGCGCTCCAATGCCTGCCGCTTGCTTTGCACGCCGCGGTCGAGATCGTTGACCTTCTGCTGGAACTCGCGCCCCTTCTGGTTCAGCGCTTCGGCGGAAAGGGAGGATTGCTGCCGTTGGATCGAGTCGCGCTCCTGCTTCAGCGTCTCCTCTTGGTGCGAGATCTCTTTGGCGTATTCGGCGCGCTTCTGCTCGATCTGCTGACGCACCATCTTCGCGGATTTCGAGTTCTGCAGCAGCGACTGGATGTCGACGACCATGATCGTCAGCGGCGGCTGCGTCGGATTGGTGGCCGGAGGCGTGGCCGCGGGCGGCGGCTGCTGCGCCCAGGCAATACCCGCACCGCCGCACGATGCCGCGACAACGAGCAAAAAAAACGTCAGCGGGGAAAGCCCCGCGCGTCGAAAGAACATCAGAACCTCGTACCAAAACTGACGTGGAACAGCTGCGTTTTGTCGAACGGCTCCTTCTTGATCGGAATGGCAAGATCAAGCCGGATCGGGCCGACCGGCGATTTCCAGGAGACACCAACCCCGGCGGCGGCCCGAATAGCGGCTGAGTCGGCGATGACCGGCTGGACGCCGCCCGTCGCAGCGAGCTGAGCCGGCGTCAGGACCAGGTTTTTCTGGTCGTTCGACCACAACGTACCAAAATCGGTGAACACGCGGCCGCTGATCCCGAGTTCTTTCGGCAGGCCGAGCGGGACGCTGAGCGCCAGGGAGCCGAGATAGTATTTGTTGCCGCCGAGCGCGTCGCCCGAGACGATGTCGCGCGGCCCGATGCCGGCCGGCGCGAACCCGCGCAGATTATCGCCGCCGACAAAGAAGCGGTCCTGCAGCAGCACCTGCTGCCCGCCCCAGCCGAACACGTCGCCGGCTTCGGCGGTCAACCCCAGCACCCATTCCGGCGCAACCGAATAGTAATATCCGGCGCTGAGCTTGTTGCGAATGTATTGGACGCCAAAGCCGGCCCCGGCGAAATCGTTGCCGATCGAGGCGTAGTAGCCGCTCGTCGGCTCCTGCCGGTTGTCGCGCCGGTCATAAAGCAAGACTTGGCCGATCGCCGAGGTCAGATGCGTTCCCGCCTGCAGCTGGATGAACAGCGAGGCGTTGCTCTGGATATTTGTGATGTCGTCCGAGCGACCGGTATACTTCCAGGTCTGGCGCAGGTTCTCGCTCAACTGAAATCCGGTGCGCAGCGCGCCGCCATAGGAGAACTGCTGGTAGACCGGTGAGACGCCAGTAAAGAAATTGGATGTCGGGCTGGTCTTCACCTCAAAGATGTCAATGCCGGCGGCGATATTCTTGTCGAGAAAATACGGCTCGGTGTAGCTCAAATCGATTTGTTGCGAGTTGAACGAGATGACCGTGCCGATGCGGATATCCTGGCCGCGGCCGAGAAAGTTGCGCTCGCGGACGCTGACATCGGCGAGCGGGCCGTCGGTCGTCGAGAAGCCAAGACCGACCGACAATTCACCGGTCGATTGTTCCTCGATCTCGGTGTTGATCACGGTGCGGTCGGGCGCCGAGCCCGGGCTGTTGCTGACCTCGACCTTCTTGAAAAATCCGAGATTTTTGACGCGGTCCTTCGAGCGCTGCATCTTGTTGGTGTTGAAGGCGTCGCCTTCGACAAGCAGGAACTCGCGGCGGATCACCTTATCCAGCGTGCGCACATTACCGCTGATGTCGATGCGCTCGACATAAACCTGCGGCCCCTCATGCACATCGAAGACGACGTCGACGGTGTGCTCTTCGCGGTTGCGGTTGACCTCCGGTTTGACCTCGACAAAGGCGTAACCGCGATTGCCGAGTGCGTCGGTGAGCACCGAGATCGAGTGCTCGAGCTCCTGAGCGTCGTACCAATCGCCGGATTGCACGGTCAGGAGCGGCAGCACCGCTTCGCGCGGGAGATCTTTGAGCCCGATATTGACGTCGACCTTGCCGAACCGGTAGCGCTCACCCTCGTCGATCGTGAAGGTGATCACGAAGCCGTCGCGGTCGGGGGTCAGCTCGGCGACCGCCGAGGCCACGCGGAAATCGGCGTAGCCCTCGGTCAGATAGAATTTGCGGAGGAGCTCGCGATCGTAGGTAAGCCGGTCGGGATCGTAGGTATCGGCGGTCGACAGAAAGCGATACCAGCGGCTCTCCTTCGTCTCGATCGCGGTGCGCAACGTGCCGTCGCTGAACACGCGATTGCCCACGAAGTTGATGCTGCGCACCCCGGTCGACGGTCCCTCGTTAATCTCGAAGACGAGATCGACGCGGTTTTCCGGCAGCTGGATGATCTTGGGCTCGACGCTTGCGGCGAAGCGGCCGCGGCGGCGGTAGAGCTCCAGAATGCGGCGAACATCATTCTGCACCCGCGTGCGGGTATAAACGGTGCGCGGGCGCGACTGGATCTCTGTGTTGAGATCCTTGTCCGCGATTTTCGAGTTTCCCTCGAAGGCGATGCGGTTGAGGATCGGGTTCTCGACCACCCGGACGACCAGCACATTGCCTTCGCGGTCCAGCTTGACGTCGGCGAAGAGCCCCGTGTTGAACAGCGCCTTTAACGAGCGGTCGATGCGCTCTGGATCCCATGGATCGCCGGGCTGCACGAGCAGGTAAGAGCGTATGGTCTCTGGCTCGATGCGCTGAATGCCTTCGATGCGGATATTGGCGATCGTTCCGGCGGACGCTGCCGCCGGTGTGTGCCGCGTCTGCGCCGCGGCAGAGAGCACCCATCCCGCCGCCGAGACAAAGGTCGCGGCAAGCAGGGCGAGCCAACAGATGGTCACGCGCTTTAGAACCAACCCCAACCCCCGGACGGTCTTGCGATAATCCCGCGACAAGCAATCCTGTCAGGTCACCGGACTATTTACAAACTCCACGATCGCCAAAAGTGTACGAGGTCGTTCCAGGTCGCAAACACCATCAAGGTCAGCACCAAGGCCAGCCCGATGCGGAAGCCGTATTCCTGAGCGCGTTGACCCAGCGGTCTCCCACGGATTGCCTCGGCGGCATAGAACAGCAAATGGCCCCCGTCAAGCACCGGCACCGGGAATAGATTGATCAGCCCGAGATTGATCGACAGCACCGCCATGAACCACAGCAATTGTACGACGCCGCCGCGCGCGACTTCCCCGGACATCTGGGCGATGCGCAATGGCCCGCCAAGCTCGTCGCTGCCGCGCGTACCGATGATGATCTGCCACATCGCCTCGAGCGTGCCGACAGACAGGTTCCAGGTCTCCTGAACCGCGCTGCCGGCCGCTCTGATCGGGTTCCGCCTGACATACTCGACGCCGCTGCGGCCAATGCCGAGCAAGCCGATCTCATGCCGATCGCCAAACCGGTCGGTGATCTCGGTGCGGCTCGGTGTCACATGCAGCGTGACCGGCTGTCCATCGCGCTTGACGACAAGCGTCATCGGCACGCCCGGGTTCATGCGTACGATCTGCTGGACGTCCTCGAAGCGCTGGATATCGGTGCCGTTGATATTCGTGATGACATCGCCGGGATGGATTTCGCCCGCTTCGGCCGCGCTGCCCGGCTGGACTTGGCCAACTTCTGGCGGGGTGAACGGCTGACCGTAGGTCGCGAACAGGACTGCGAGGACGACGATCGCGAAAACAAAATTCGCGATCGGCCCGCCGGCGACAATTGCGGCGCGCTGCCCCAATCGCTTGCCGTGGAACGATACGGCCCATTCCGCCGGGCTCAGCTGGTTCATCCCGGCGATCGGCAAGCCCGAGCTGGCATCGGCATCGCCAAACATCTTGACGTAGCCGCCGAGCGGGATCGCGCTGAACTTCCAGCGGGTGCCGGCCCGGTCCCACCAACCGAACAACTCCGGCCCGAAACCGATCGAGAACACCTCGACTTTCACGTCATTGCGGCGCGCAATCCAGTAATGGCCGAACTCGTGGACAAAGACGAGGACCGTCAAAACGATCACAAACCAAAAGGCGATCCACAGAAAGTGGTAAACCCCGCCCTCTAATAACGGTGTCAAATAGCTCATCTCTTTTTCCGCCGATCAGGCCTGGCGCGCCGCGGCGCGCTTGGCAACGATCTGCACCGCCGTGGCGCGCGCAGCCTTATCCAAATCGTAAACATCCTCAAGGGAATCAAGATTACCCCCCGGCAGCAGCTCGAGGGTGCGCTCGACGGTCGCGGCTATGTCGAGAAAGCCGATCTCGCCCCCGAGGAAGGCGTGGACGGCGGTTTCGTTGGCGGCATTGAGCACGGTCGGGCTGCCCGCCCGGGTCAACGCCTCGCGCGCCAGCCGCAAGGCCGGGAAGCGCTCGGGATCGGGAGCTTCGAAGGTCAGTCGACCGATTTCGGCCAGATCGAGCCGCTTCGTCGGGGCCGGCGTGCGGTCAGGCCAGCCCAGCGCGTAGGCGATCGGGGTCCGCATATCGGGCGAGCCGAGATGGGCCAGGACGGAGCCATCGCGGTAAGTCACCAGCCCATGCACGATGGATTGCGGATGCACGACGATGTCGATGCGCTCCGGGTCAAGCTGGAACAAATGATGCGCCTCGATCAGTTCGAGGCCCTTATTCATCAGCGTCGCCGAGTCGACCGAGATTTTCGCACCCATGCGCCACGTCGGATGCGCCACCGCCTGTTCCGGCGTCATGTCGCGCATCTCGGCGAGGCTTCGCTCGCGGAACGGGCCGCCGCTGCAGGTCAGCGTGATCTTCTCGATGCCATGGACGCGCTCGAAATCGAAGCATTGCCAGATCGCGTTGTGCTCGCTGTCGACCGGCAGCAGCGTCGCGCCATGCGCCAGCACCTCGCGCATGAACAGGCTGCCGGCGCAGACCAGCACCTCCTTGTTCGCGAAGGCGACGATGCGGCCCTTGCGGATCGCGGCAAGGGTGGGCTCCAGGCCGGCGGCGCCGACGATTCCGGCCATCATCCAGTCGGCGGGGCGCTCGGCGGCCTCGACGAGCGCGGCGCGGCCGCTGCCGATCTCGATGCCGGTGCCGGCAAGCGCATCCTTCAACACCGCATATTCGCCCGGCTCGGCGATTGCCGCGAAACGCGCCCCAAGCGAGCGAGCCTGCTCGGCCAGCAGCTTCGCATTGTTGTTGGCGGTCAGCGCCTCGACGGTGAAGTCTTCGCGGTTGCGCGACAGGAGATCGACCGTGCTTTGGCCGACGGAGCCGGTCGAGCCGAGAATGCTGACCCGCCGCGGGCCCGCAGCGCGATCCACAGAACGTGCGGGCAATTCGCGGCTCCCTGCCCCCAACCGATTGGCGGCGCTTATCGCCATGTCAGCACGCTGCCGCCGATCAGTGTGAGGAGCGCCACGGCCGGGATCACGGCCAGGAGGCCATCGAGCCGGTCAAGAAGGCCACCATGTCCGGGAATGAGGCCGCTCGTGTCCTTCACGCCGAACCTTCGCTTGGCCACCGACTCCGCAAGATCGCCGAACTGCTCAACAATCGCAAGTCCTGCGCTGACCAGCACCAGAGGTAGCGCCGAGGTGTCGACGAGCCGCGCCGTCCCCCAGCCCGCGAGGGCGGCGCAGCCCGCGCCGCCGATCATGCCGGCCCAGGTCTTGCGCGGGCTCCAGCGCGGCGCAAGCCGCGGCCCGCCGACCTGCCGGCCGATGAGGTAGGCGCCGATATCGGTCGCCCAGACGACTGCGAAGATCCACAGCACCGTTCGCGGCCCGATTTCTCTTGGCTGCGCCAGCCACAGCAACAGTACACAGGGAATTGCGATCCACAGCAGGCCCAGGGCGAACCAGCGCGGCTCGGAATCGCGCTTATGTCGGGCGATCGTGAAGACAATCGCGGCCCCGATAACCGCGACCGCTATCCCGATCCCCGCGCCGGCCAGTGCGGCAGCGACCGCCGCCGCGACGGCGGCGAGGATCAGAACGATGCCGGATACGCCGAGGGGACCGCCGCGGCACAACCGCGCCCATTCCCAGGCCATGACGGCGGCGGCAAGCGCGGTCAGCATGCCGAGCCAGGGCGAGCCGAACCAGGCAGCGGCGATGGCGACCGGCGCCATGACCAGCGCGGATAAGATGCGCAGCGCGAACGGGCTCGGCTCAGCGCGAGCCAACAGAGGCACCGTAGCGGCGCACGCGGCCGCAATAATCGGCGATCGCCTGCTCCAGATCGGCGCGCCCGAAATCCGGCCACAAGGTCTTGGTAAAGACGAGCTCGGCATAGGCGCATTGCCACAACAGGAAGTTGCTGATGCGCTGCTCGCCGCTGGTGCGGATCAGGAGATCCGGGTCCGGGAGATCCACGGTCAACAGATGCGAGGCGATCAGCTCCTCGTCGATGGCGTCGAGGGGCAGCGCCCCGGATCGCGCTTTGGCCGCGATGGCGCGCACCGCAGCGGCGATCTCGGCGCGGCCGCCATAGGACAGCGCGATGGTCAGATTGATTGCGCGGTTGTCGCGGGTCAGCGCCTCGGCATTGTCGATCAGCGTCATGATGTCCGGCGAGAGGCGCTCAATCTCGCCGATGACCCTGAGGCGAACGCCGTTCCGATGCAATTCGGCGATCTCGCCGCGGAGATAGTGGCGCAACAAGCCCATCAGATCGTCGATCTCGTCGAGCGGCCGCTTCCAGTTCTCCGACGAGAACCCGAACAGGGTTAGATAAGGGATGCCGAGCTCGACTGCCGCGCTCAGGGTTCGACGCACCGCCTCCGCGCCGCGGCGATGGCCGGCAATCCGCGGCAGGCCGCGGCTCTGCGCCCAGCGGCCGTTCCCGTCCATGATGATCGCAATGTGCCGCGGCAACCCGCCGGGCGAGGCCTCGACACTCATCAGACCTGAAGGATTTCCTTGTCTTTCTGGGCGAGCGTCTCGTCGATGCGCTTGATGTGGTCGTCAGTAAGCTGCTGCACCTCGCGGTCCAGCTTGCGGTGCTCGTCCTGCGAGATCTCGCCGTCCTTTTCGAGGCGGCGCAGCGCCTCGATGCCGTCGCGCCGCACATTGCGCACCGAGACCCGTGCCTGCTCGGCGTATTTCGCCGCAACCCGGGTCAATTCGCGGCGCCGCTCCTCGTTCAGTTCGGGGATCGGCACGCGGATTACCTGCCCTTCCGTCTGCGGATTGAGGCCAAGGCCGGCTTCCCGGATCGCCTTGTCGACCGCCTTGACGACGCTGCGGTCCCAGACCTGAACGCTGATCATCCGGGGCTCCGGGACGTTGACGCTCGCTACCTGATTCAGCGGCACCATCCCGCCATAGGCATTGACCTGCACCGGCTCCAGCAGGCTGGTCGATGCCCGGCCGGTGCGCAGCCCGCCGAATTCCTTGCGCAACACTTCCAGCGCGCCGTCCATGCGACGGCGGAGATCCTTCAACAATTCCTCTTGGGCCATGGCGGCAGTTCCTCGCGCTTCCCCGTACCTTATTCGTGACTCTCTTATCGGGGTTTATTGTAGCTCTTCAATGATCGTATAGCGCCCGCGCCCTTGGACGACCGCGGCAAAGCCGCCATTCTCGAAAATCGAGAAGACCAGGATGGGGATGCCATTTTCCCTGGCCAGCGAGATCGCGGCGGCGTCCATGACCTGCAGGTCGCGGGTCAGGACCTCGTGGTAATCGAGCCGATCGAAGCGGCGCGCATTCGGGTTGCGCAAGGGGTCGTCATCATACACTCCGTCGACCTTGGTCGCCTTCAACAACGCGTCGCAGCCCATCTCGGAAGCGCGCAAGGCAGCTGCCGTATCGGTCGTGAAGAACGGATTGCCGGTGCCCGCACCGAAAATCACGACCCGGCCCTTTTCGAGGTGGCGCAGCGCGCGGCGGCGGATATAGGGCTCACAGATCGCCTGCATCGAGATCGCCGACTGCACCCGCGTCGTGACGCCGCGGCGCTCGAGCTCGTTCTGCATTGCCAGCGAATTTATTACCGTCGCCAGCATGCCCATGTAGTCGCCCGAGGCGCGCTCCATGCCAGCCGCGGCGCCCGACAGTCCGCGGAAGATGTTGCCGCCGCCAATGACCAGGCACAGCTCGGCGCCGAGCGAATGAACCGAACAGATCTCATCGGCGATGCGGCCGATCATCGCCGGGTCGAGGCCATATTCGCGCTCGCCCATCAGCGCTTCGCCTGAAATCTTCAGGAGGACGCGACGATACTTCAGATCGGCAGCCATGCGCCCCGCGCCCATCCGGCTGAAAGACCCGCCGCAGCGGGCGGCCCAAAGATTACACCAAAGTGGGGCTGCCGCAGCGGAATTTGACGGGCGCCGCGACGTCGCCCGTCAGGATCAGCTTTTTAGCTGAGCGTCCACTTCGGCCGCAAAATCGGAAGGCGGCCTCTCGACGCCCTCGCCCAGGGCGAAGCGGACAAACCCGGCGACCCGGATCGGCTTACCGGCGGTTTTGGCGGCCGCCTCGACGACCTTCGACACCCGGCTCTCGCCATCCACGACGAAGATCTGATCGAGGAGCACGACCTCTTCGTAGAATTTGCGCAGCCGGCCCTCGACCATGCGCTCGACAATTGCCTCGGTCTTGCCGCTGCCCTGCGCCTGCTCGCGTAAGACAGCGCGCTCGCGGTCGAGCGCTGAGCCCGGCACCGCCGCGGTGTCGAGATATTGCGGGTTGGCGGCGGCGACATGCATCGCGAGCTGGCGACCGAGCGTCTCGATCGCCTCGCCCGATGCCTCCGCCTCGAGCGCGACCAGAACGCCAATCTTGCCGAGGCCGGGCGCCAGCGAATTGTGGACGTAGGAGGCGACATGCCCCTTGCCGACCGCAAGCCGCGCCGCCCGGCGCAATACGAGGTTCTCGCCAATGCGGCCGACGAGCTCGGTCAATTCCTCGGCGACCGTGCGGCCGGTGCCGGGATAGGGCATCTGCTTCAGCGCCTCGATGTCGCTATTGCCGGTAATCACGAGCGCCGCCACGGCGCGAACGAACGCCTGAAACAGCTCATTACGGGCGACGAAATCGGTCTCGGAATTGACCTCAACAACCGCCCCCGCAGTGCCGCGCG
>VAZF01000525.1 GCA_005888425.1 Alphaproteobacteria bacterium | reverse complement strand
CAATATCCGCTGCATCCGCTGCAGGATGAAATCGCCCTCGCGGCGGCTGCGCGAGCGGCCATACAGCGGGAAACCGGGCGGCCCCGCCACCGCTTCCGGGACGCCGCTCTCGAAATCGAACGCCTCATGCCCGGTCAAAAAGATCCACTTCCCGGCCTTCACCGCATAGGCGTACTCGACCGGCGTTCCCAGCAGCTTGACCGATTTCACCTCGACACGAGCCATCGCCCCCTCGCTCCTTGTTAGCGGCACTTTACATTGGAGGACCGCCCTGCGTCCTTCGACTGCTCGCCTCGCTCGCGCTCCGGATGAGGGACGTTCTTTGATGCCATCAACAACAGCCTCATCCTGAGCAGCGTCGCCGCGAAGCGGCGGCGCGTGTCGAAGGACGCACGCTCCCAGGTGCAACCTGGATGGAGACGGGAGAAATCGCGGGCTGACGCGTCGCGGATAATTCCCCTAGGATGCGGCGCCTTTACGAACCTCCTTCACCAGACCGGGACCCCCGACCGATGCCTGTGCAAGCCACGCCGCAAATCGTCTCCGAATTGGCCCCGACCGGCGTCTTGCGCGCCGCGATCAATATGGGGAATTTCCTGCTGGTGACCGGCAAATGCCCAAACGGCGACCCGTCCGGCGTCTCGCCCGACATGGCCGCCGCGATCGGTGCGCGGCTCGGCGTGCCGGTCAAATTCATCCCCTATGCGCGTCCCGGCGAGATCGCGGACGATGCCGAGAAGGGCGCCTGGGACATCGGCAATATCGGCGCCGAGCCGCAGCGCGCCGCGGTCATCAATTTCACCGCTGCGTATTGCGAGATCGAGGCGACCTATCTCGTGGCCGCGGGTTCGCCGATCCGCAGCGTTTCCGAGGTCGACCAACCGGGCAAGCGCGTCGCCGTGACCGCCCGCAGCGCCTATGGATTGTGGCTCGAAAACAACTTCAAAAAGGGCGAGCTCCTGCAGTTCGACAGTGCCGACGCGGCGATCAAGGCATTCACCGAGCAGAAGATGGACGCCTATGCCGGGCTGCGCCCCGGGCTCATCGATGTCGCCGCGAAGCTCCCCGGCTCGCGCATTCTCGACGGCCAGTTCACCGCCGTGCAGCAGGCGGTCGGTACGCCAAAAAAGAACGCCGCCGGCTTTGCCTTCCTGCGCGACTTTGTCGAGGAGGCGAAGAAGAACGGTCTGATCGCGAGCCTCATCGAGCGGCACGGCACGGTCGGCCGCCTCTCGGTCGCCCCGCCCGCGTAACTGTTTTTGGTTCCTCCCCTGCAACGCGGGGGAGGGGGACCGTGCGAAGCACGGTGGAGGGGGCCTGCGACCGCCCCGACAAGCGCGTGGCAAATCAAGTAGCGGCTCTGCGCGGCATGGGATGAGCAGCGAGATTTTGCCCCCTCCGCCTCGCTGCGCTCGCCACCTCCCCCGCGCCGCGGGGGAGGAACCGCCTCTCCGATCAGTGCGCGACGGCCCGGCGGTAGAGGTGCCAAGTGGCATGCCCCAGGGTCGGCATCACAACGATGAGGCCGAGGAGCGCCGGGATCGAGCCCAGCACCAACAGCCCCGCCACGATCAGGCCCCACAGCGCCATCGGTCCGGGGTTCGCGGCGACCGCTCGCAATGATGTCATGATCGCGGTCCCGAGGCTGACCTCGCGATCGAGCAAAAGCGGGAACGACACGACGCTGATTGAAAGGACGATCAGCGCGAACAGAAAGCCGACGCCGCAGCCGATGCCGATCATCGCCCAGCCGCGCGCGGTGGTGAACACGTCGCGCACAAAGCCGGCGATCGAGGCCGGCGGCTCCGGCCCCAGCGTCCAATCGTAGATCGCCATCGCCGCGCCGAGCCACAAGAAGAACAGCGCCAATAAGACGACGCCGAGCCCAAGGATGGCCGGCAGCGACGGCGAGCGGAACACATCAAAGGCGTCGGCCCAGCTACCCTCGCCGATCTCCTCGCGCCGCCGGCTCATCTCATAAAGCCCGACCGCCGCAATCGGTCCGATCAGCGCAAACCCGGATATCAGCGGGAAGACGAGCGGCAAGAGGTCGTAGCCAAAGGCGAGCCGCGCCAAGACGAGCCCAGCGATGGGATAGACAATGCAGAGAAACACGACATCGGTGCGGAAGGCCGCGAAATCGTCGAGCCCGCGCTCCAGTGCGTCGCGGACGTCGGCGAACCCGATCTTGCGCACCGCGGGCGCCGCGGCAAGCGGGCGAGCATGCCCCGCCGTCTCGACGGCATGACCGGCCACCCTGAGCTGATCCACGGTCCATTCGACGGGATTTCGGATATGCATGTCGCCTCCTCCCCAACCTGGGTTCGAGGGGGCCGCGGGCCGCCACTGTGGCCGCGCCTGCAATCGGGCTGCCGGTCACGCAGCAGCCGCGACCCGCCTTTCTAGATGTTATAGCTGATGCCGCGCCCGGCCCCGCACAAGCCGGGCCCCCCTGTAATCCGGATTGGAAATGACCGTCTTTTTCATCAGCGACACGCATTTCGGCGACCACCGCGTGCTAAACCTCTATCCACGTCCCTTCGCGTCGGTCGCGGCGATGCATGAGGTGATCATCGAGCGCTGGAATGCGGCCGTCGGCCCCGACGACGAGGTCTGGCACCTCGGCGATTTCGCCCGCACTGCCACCCAGGCCGCGGCGCTCCTGCCGCAACTCAACGGCAAGAAGCACCTGATCCTCGGCAACAACGACCCGCAGCCGCAGCCCGCGGGTTGGGCCAGCGTCGCGAGCTATGCCGAATTGCCGCTCGACGGCGTCGACCTCGTGCTCTGCCATTACCCGTTCCGCCGCTGGAAGGGGATGGACCGCGGCAGCGTCAATCTGCATGGCCA
>VAZF01000524.1 GCA_005888425.1 Alphaproteobacteria bacterium | reverse complement strand
CGGCCCGGATATGGCCAAGGACAATATCGGCGGCCTGCCCTGCGGCTGGCTGATCACGTCGAAAGACGGATCGCCGATGAAGGAACCGCCGCATCCGGTGTTGGCGGTCGACCGCGTCCGTCATGTCGGCGATCCCGTTGCTGTTGTGATCGCCGAGACATTCCCGCAGGCGCGCGACGCCGCCGAGAAGATCGCGGTCGATTACACGGTCGAGGCGGCCGTCGTCGATCTGCTTGAAGCGCTGAAGCCGGGCGCACCGCAGCTATGGCCGGAGGCGCCGGGAAATATCTGCTATGACTGGCATCTGGGTGACGCGGCCGCGGTTGAGACCGCGATCGGCAAGGCCGCCAAAATCGTCAAGCTCGACCTCGTCAACAACCGGCTTGTCGCCAATGCGATGGAGCCGCGCGCCGCGATCGGGGAATACGACCGCGCGACCGGCGAGCACACGCTCTACACAACCAGCCAGAACCCGCATGTGATCCGGCTGTTGATGGGCGCCAACGTCTTGCACATACCGGAGACCAAGTTGCGGGTCGTCGCCCCGGATGTCGGCGGCGGGTTTGGCTCGAAGATCTTCCATTACGCCGAGGAGGCGATCGTCACCTGGGCGGCCGGCAAGGTGCGGAAGCCGGTCAAATGGACCGCCGAACGCTCGGAGAGCTTTATGTCCGACGCGCATGGCCGCGACCATGTCACGCATGTCGAGCTGGCGCTCGATAAGGACGCGAAGTTCACCGCACTCAAGGTGTCGACGGTCGCCAATATGGGCGCCTATTTGTCGACCTTCGCGACCTCCGTCCCGACTTATCTGTACGGGACGTTGCTCGCCGGGACCTATACGACCCCGGCGATCTATGTCGAGACCAAGGCGGTGTTTACCAACACCGTACCGGTGGATGCCTATCGCGGCGCCGGTCGGCCGGAGGCGACCTTTGTCGTTGAACGGATCGTCGATCTGGCTGCCGACGAGCTCGGCATGGACCCGGCCGAATTGCGGCGTCGCAATTTCATCCCGGCCAATGCCTTCCCGTACCAGACGCCGGTCGCGCTGCAATATGACAGCGGCGATTATCAGACGACATTGGAAATGGCATTGCGGGCCGCCGGCTACGCCGAGTTCGAGCAGCGTCGCCAGGAAGCGGCGCGGCGCGGCAAGTTGCGCGGCATCGGTCTTGCCACGTACATCGAGGCCTGCGGGATCGCCCCCTCGGCGGTGGCTGGCGCTTTAGGGGCGCGCGCAGGGCTGTACGAGTCAGGCGCCATACGGGTAAACCCGACCGGCGGCGTCACGGTATTGACCGGCTCGCACAGTCACGGCCAAGGGCACGAGACGACATTCGCCCAGCTCGTCTCCGAGTATCTCGGCGTCCCGATCGAGTCGGTCGAGATCGTCCACGGCGACACGAACAAACTGCCGTTCGGCATGGGAACGTACGGCTCGCGTTCGTTGGCGGTCGGCGGCAGCGCGATCGTCAAGGCGATGGACAAGATCATCGCCAAGGGCCGCAAGATCGCCGCCCATCTGCTCGAAGCCTCCGAGGCCGATGTCGAGTTCAAGAACGGCCAGTTCACCGTCGCCGGTACTGACCGGTCGAAAGCGTTCGCCGAGATCGCGCTGACCGCCTACGTGCCGCATAATTTTCCGCATGAGGAGCTGGATCCCGGCCTCGACGAGAGCGCGTTCTACGACCCGAAGAACTTCACCTTCCCGTCAGGCGCGCATATCGCCGAGATCGAAATCGATCCCGATACCGGCAGCATCGAAATCGTCAAATTCACCGCCTCGGACGATTTTGGCCGAATCATCAACCCGATGATCGTCGCCGGCCAGGTGCATGGGGGTCTCGCGCAAGGGATCGGCCAGGCCATCCTCGAAGCCTGCGTCT
>VAZF01000523.1 GCA_005888425.1 Alphaproteobacteria bacterium | reverse complement strand
TAATTTGGGGATTCATTGCCGGACGCCGCCGCCCCTCTTCTTAGCGAACCCCCCATGTCCGCGGTTGGAAATCTTGCATTGATCTCCGCGGCGCGGGCTCGATGTCGACGCCTCAGGAACGCGGAACGTCCGCTTCCGTTAAGGGTTTCGGATGCCGGCCCGACGCGAGCGTTCGACCCGGTATAGGGGGACCGGCGTCCGAAAGCCTCCGAAGAACGAACCCGCGGGAGAGCGATGAGCGCTTGATCGTCTATGGGGATTTGGTGCGGCAGCGGCTGTGGCGAGGGATGTTTTTCGGAAGATCACTGAGAGCCGAAAGCCGTTGATGATCGCGGAATGACTGCTGCTGCCGTAGTAGGCGAGCTGATTGAGGGTTGGTTGGTGATGCGCTGCCGGCGCTTGCGGGCGCCGGGATGAGACGGGCGCGGCGCCGGGAACGAGATGTTCCGGCGAAGGGATGCTGCCATGAGAGAACAAGGATCGTCATCGCATCAACTCCCGATCCCGGGACCGGAGGATGGTGGGCCGCGCGGTGCGCCGTGACGCGCAAAGACTTCGACGATGATCATGCGGCCGCCGCAACAAGGGCACGGCGGACGATGATCGGTCGCGGCGTGCGGATCGGCGGTGTCGTGCACTGCCGGCGGATCGACCGGCGCCACTGGAGCGGCCATCAGCTCTCTGGCGCGCGCGATGTTGGCCTTGCAGCCGGCGCTGGCCAGGAGCCCGTAGTGGCGGATGCGATGAAACCCCTTCGGCAGTACGTGGAGCAGGAAGCGCCTGATGAACTCGTCGGCGCTGAGTGTCATTGTGCGGTACCGCGCCTGCCCGTTGCGGCGGTAGTCCTTGTAGCGGAAGGTCACGCCGCGCTCGTCGAGAGCAACGAGGCGACTGTTCGAGATGGCGACACGATGGGTGTAGCGGGCGAGGTAGGCGAGCACTGCTTCCGGCCCAGCGAAGGGCGGCTTGGCATAGACGAACCACTTCTTCCGTTTAAGCGGTGCGAGATGTGCGTCGAAGGCCTTGCGGCGACGCAAGTCCTCGATCTCGCCGAAGAACGCGAGCCGGCCCGCTGCGTGGGCGTCGGCGAGCGCCGCCAGGAAGAGCCGCCGGAACAGGCGAGAGAGCACCCGCACGGGCAGCAGGAAGTCGGGCTCGCAGCGCACCCAGCGCGTGCCGTCGAGCGATATGCCGCCACCGGGGACAATCATATGAACGTGCGGATGGTGGGTCATTGTCGAGCCCCAGCTGTGGAGCACGGCGGTGGCGCCGATGCGAGCGCCGAGGTGCTTCGGATCGGCGGCGATCGTGAGCAGCGTTTCGGCCGCCGTGCGGAACAGCAGGTCGTAGACCACTGCCTTGTTCTGGTAGGCGATCGGGGCGATCCCGACGGGCAGCGTGAAGACGACGTGGAAATAGCCGACCGGCAGCAGATCGGCCTCGCGGGCCGCGAGCCAATCCTCCGCCGCTGCGCCCTGACACTTTGGACAATGGCGATTGCGGCACGAGTTGTAAGCGATGCGGCTGTGGCCGCAATCTTCGCAGCGCTCGACATGCCCGCCGAGCGTGGCCGAGCGGCACTGCTCGATCGCCGACATGACTTGGAGCTGATCCAGGCTCACATGTCCGGCATTGGCCCGGCGCCAGTCAGCCCCATGGCGATGAAAGACGTCTGCGACCTCCAGCTTCGGGCGGCGCACCGCCGCCCGGCTACACCTCGGGTCGCGGCTTCCCCTCGATCAATGGTGCGAGCCGGTCGAGTGGGCTGGTTACGGCCCGGATCGTCGTATTGGCGACGCGGGTGTAAAGCGCCGTGGTATCGAGCTTGGCATGACCCAGTAGCGTTTGAATCACGCGAATATCGACATCTTGCTCGAGGAGGTGCGTGGCGAAGCTGTGCCGCAGCGTGTGCGGCGAGACGCGCTTCTTGATCCCCGCGGCCTGGGCCGCGGCACGCACGACGCGGCTGAGCTGGCGGGCCGACAGCGGCTCGACCGGGTTGCGGCCGGGAAACAGCCAGCCTCCCGGCAGCAGCAGGCTGCGCCGCCGCCCCTCCCGCCACCAGGCGCGCAGCAGGACGAGCAACTGCGGCGACAGCATCGCGTGACGATCCTTGCGCCCCTTGCCGCGCTCGACGCGCAGCAGCATGCGCTCGGAGTCGATATCGACGACCTTGAGTGCGACAACTTCCGAGACGCGCAGCCCGGCGCCGTAGGCGGTGGCGAACGCCGCCTTGTACTTCGGCGCCGTTGCCGCACGCAGTAGCAGCGTCACTTCCTCGACGCTGAGCACCGCCGGTATCCGCCGCGGCTGCGGCACGACGGTGAGCCGGCGCGACAGGTCCGGCCGGTCCAGCGTCACCGTGAAGAAGAAGCGCAGAGCCGAAACCGAGCTGTTGATGCTGGCCGGCTGCATGCCGATCCGTGTCTGGTGCAGTTGGTAGAGACGCAGGTCTTCCGCTGTTGCCGTGTCGGGCGAGCGGCCGATGAAGGCCGCGAATGACCGCACGTGGCGGACATAATCGCGGCGCGTGTGCTCATTGAAACCGCGCACGGTCATGTCTTCGATCATGCGCGCCCGCAATGGGCTGACGGGCCGAGGTGAAGTATCGAAGGTCATCGGAGCTCTTCTCCCGAGCTGAAGGTTGCTGGACCTTCGATGCTCGGGATCGGATGCTCCGACTGTCACGCCCTACCGCGCATCACCACGTCGATGACGCACCGAC
>VAZF01000522.1:1286-4405 GCA_005888425.1 Alphaproteobacteria bacterium | reverse complement strand
GCCGGCATCATCGATATCCAGACCAAGACCGGCACGATCGACCCGGGCGGCTCGGTGTCGATGTATGGCGGCTCGCACGGCTGGGCGCAGCCGAGCTTCGAATGGGGCGGCCGCGTCGGCCAGCTCGACTATTTCATCACCGGCGAATTTCTCCACAACACGATCGGCATCGAGAACCCGACAAGCAGCTATCACCCGATCCACGACGAGACGAACCAGTATCGTGGCTTTGCCTATCTCTCGGGCATCATCGACCCGACGGCGCGCATCACCGGCATTTTCGGGACCTCGCGCAGCCAGTTCCAGATCCCGAACACGTCCGGCCTCATGCCGGGACTCGGGCTCACCGTCAACGGCATCAGTGATTTCAACTCGGCGCAGCTCAACGAGAACCAGCGCCAGATCACTCATTACGGCGTCGTCGCATTGCAGGAGAAGCTGGGCCCGATGGATTTCCAACTGTCCGCCTTCCAGCGCTACAGCAGCCTCTATTTCACACCGGACCCGCTCGGCGATCTGTTGTTCAACGGCATCGCCGAGACTGCCTATCGGCGCAGCATCGCGACGGGATCGCAGCTCGACGGCAGCTATCAGGTAAACCCAGACCACACCGTGCGCGCCGGCTATTTCCTGCAAGGCGAGCGCTCGATTTCGAGCACCAACTCGCTGGTGTTGCCGACCGATATGACCGGGGCGCAGATTTCCGATACGTCGCTCGCGATCCCCGACTCAAGCGGCAAGACCGGCTGGCTCGGCGGCGTCTATGCGCAGGACGAATGGAAGGTGCTGCCGCGCGTGACGCTCAATTTCGGCGCCCGCTTCGATATGGTCAGCGCATTCACGCATGAGAGCCAGCTGAGCCCGCGCGTCAATGTCGTCTGGCAACCGACGGACGCAACAACGATTCACGCGGGCTATTCGCGCTACTTCACGCCGCCGCCCTTCGAGCTGGTGGCACCGACGACAATCGCGCTGCTTGCCAACAGCACTGCCGCGCCCGCCGTGACCACGGACGACACGGTCAAGGCCGAGCGGTCGCATTATTTCGATGTCGGCGCGGCGCAGATCGTGCTGCCCGGTCTTAAGGTCGGCCTCGACGCTTATTACAAGATCGCCAAGCATCTGATCGACGAAGGACAGTTCGGCGCGCCGATCATCCTGACGCCGTTCAATTATGCGCGGGGTTACGCCACCGGCGCGGAGCTGACCACCAGTTACGATATCGAGAACTGGTCGCTCTACGGCAATTTTGCGGCGTCGCAAGCGATGGGTAAGAAGATCGAATCCGGCCAGTTCAATTTCGCACAGGACGAGCTCGACTATATCGCGACGCACTTTATCCACCTCGACCACGACCAGACCTATACGGCCTCGGCCGGCGTCACCTACATGGTCCCGTGGACCAGGACAAAGCTATCGGCGAGCCTAATCTACGGCAGCGGATTGCGGGCCGAGGGCGACACCCCGAACGGCGCCAGTTTGCCGGATTACCATCAGATCAATCTGAGCATCGTGCAGAAGGTCGATACCGGCTGGTTCAAGGGGCTCGAATTCCGCCTTGATGTCGTCAATCTGCTCGACGAGAAATACCAAATCCGTAACGGCACCGGGGTTGGCGTTGGAGCGCCGCAATTCGGTCCGCGGCGCGCGCTCTTTGCTGGCCTCACTCAGCGGTTCTAGCAGTGAACGCTCTTCGGCTGCCGCTCATTGCTGTGCTCCTGAGTGGTTGCGCCGGTGTGCCGCCCGGCCTGGAGAACGAATGGGCGCGAAAGCAGGCGAGGCAATGGGATTTCGACATGTGTATTCAAGGCCATGTGCGAAATCCCTCAGCATGTTCCGCTGCGAGGGCCGCTTACGACAAGGCCCTCAAAGAGTACAGAGCTGCAGCAACCTCGCAGCAGCAGCGATGAGGCACCGCAATTCCGTCCACGACATGCCGCGTTTGCCGTGCTTACCCAACGGTCCTAAGAGAAGAGCAGTGACACAGATGCAGAGGCTGGCCTGATGGAAGCGGCGCCAACTATCTCGGTCGTGAGCCTGTTTCTGAACGCCGATATTGTGGTCAAGGGCGTACTGCTCCTGCTGCTGGCCGCCTCGGTATGGAGCTGGGCCGTGATTATCGACAAGCTGTGGCGGCTCGGCGCGATCAGCCGTGCCGCGCGCGAGCACGAAGCGCGCGCCGCCGGTGCCAGCACGGCGGAAGAGCTGTGGGCCGGACCGCGAATGGCGCAAGACCCGGCGGCCCAGGTGATTGCCGCCGGACTACAGGAAAGCGCCGCTGGGGCGCCGCCGGATGGCGAAACCGCGGCCGAGCGGCGCGATCGGATCGAGCGCGCGATGCGTTTGACGCTCAACAGCGAGATGCGGCGCCTCGAAGCGCGGCTGCCGTTCCTCGCCACATTGGGTTCGGCGGCGCCGTTTATCGGGCTGTTCGGCACCGTGTGGGGGATCATGCGCAGCTTTGCCGGGATCGCCGCCGCCAACAACACGAGCATCGCCGTTGTGGCACCGGGAATCGCCGAGGCGCTGTTCGCGACGGCGATGGGGCTCGCCGCGGCGATCCCCGCCGTCGTCGCCTACAACAAGATCACCGTCGAGCTCGGCCGGTTCGCGGGCCGCATGCAGGGGCTGATCGGCCGCTCGGGCGGGCTCCTGGCGCGCGCCGCCGGAGTTTGAGCTATGGCCACCCTGCTGCCGCCGTCGGGGGAATCCGGCGAGGATCGATATCAGCCGCTCGCCGAGATCAATGTGACGCCGATGGTCGACGTCATGCTGGTGTTGCTGATCATCTTCATGGTGACGGCGCCCTTGTTGACGGTCGGGGTGCCGCTCGACCTGCCGAAGACGACGGCCGCCGAACTCCAGCAGCCCAAGGAGCCGATCGTCCTGAGCCTCGACCGCGAGGGCGGCAGCTTTATCGGCAACGAGCCGGTCGCTGCCGCCGATCTCAAAGACCGTCTCTCGCGGCTGGCGGCCGAGGACCCCGAGCGCATCGTCTATGTGCGCGGCGACCGCACGATCAGCTATGCCCAGCTGATGGACGCGCTGGGGCTTGTGAACACCGCCGGGTTCACCAAGGTGTCGCTGCTCGCCGAGGGGGCCAAGCCGCAGTGAGGTCG
>VAZF01000522.1:0-1269 GCA_005888425.1 Alphaproteobacteria bacterium | reverse complement strand
CCGCGCAAAAGCGGCATCGAGGTCCTGCTCGCGCCGCCGCCGCGGCCTATGGCCGAAACACCGTCCCCCGCTCCGGAGCCGCCGCCGGTCGCCGCAACCGAGCCGCCGCCCCCCGAACCGCCCCCGCCCCCGGCGACCACCCCGAAGCCGCAGCCGCCGCCCCCGCCGCCAAAGCCCCTTGTCCATAAACCGGTCGTCAAGCCGCCGCCCCAGCATCCGGCGCCACAGCCGGTGCGCGAGACGCCGCCGCCCCAGCCGGCTCCGCGGGCGGCGCCGCAGCCGGCGCCGGTGCAAACCGCCGTGGTCCCCCCGGCGCCGATGGCGGTACCGGCGCCCCACCCTGCCCCGACTGTCAGCCCCGGTTATCGCTCGCTGCTGAGCGCCTGGCTGGAGTCGCACAAGCGCTACCCCGAAAGCGCCCGAGCGCGGGGCGAGGAAGGCCGCGCCGTGCTGCGGTTTCGCGTCGACCGCTCCGGACGCGTGCTGAATTATGCGTTGGCGGCGGGCACCGGGTTCGCCGATCTCGACGCCGCGATCGACGCGATGATGCGCGGAGCAACGCTGCCGCCTTTCCCCGCCGATATGGCGGCGTCGGATGTCGAGGTCTCGGTGACCGTGCGGTTTTCGCTGACGCGCTGACCCGGCGCCGGGTTCGAAATCTGCCGCTGCGCTATTATGTTCTGTGAATGCAGCGCTCCCCGGCGCGTGGTGAGGCCCCCATGCACATCTACGTCATTCACGAGAACGCCGCCTGGCTCGAACCCTTGGCGCGGGCGCTCGACGCCGAGAAGGTGCCGTGGCGGGACTGGTTTCTCGATCAGGGCATGTTCGACTTGTCAAAGCCGCCGCCCGCGGGTGTGTTTTACAACCGGATGAGCGCCTCCTCGCACACCCGCGATCACCGGTATGCCGCCGAACTGACGGCCGCAGTGCTGGCGTGGCTCGCGGGGCATGGCCGCCGCGTCGTCAACGGACCGCGCGCGCTCGACCTCGAGATCAGCAAGAGCCGGCAATATGCCGCGCTCGAAGCGGCCGGCATCCATACGCCGCGGACCGTGCTGGTCGCCGGCAGACAGAATCTTGTCGCCGCGGCACGGCGGCATTTCGACGGCGGCCCGGTCATCCTGAAGCCAAACCGCGGCGGCAAGGGGCTTGGCGTCCGGCTGTTCCACACCGCCGAGGCGCTCGCGCTCTATCTTGACGGCCCGGAATACGAGGCGCCCGTCGATGGCCTCCATCTGCTGCAGCAATATGTCCGGTCGACCCAGC
>VAZF01000521.1 GCA_005888425.1 Alphaproteobacteria bacterium | reverse complement strand
ACGAACTACAACCCAGACGCGGAAGCGCGCGCCGGCCGTTCAGCGATGACCGCGCTCGCGCGCTTTCTCGGCGCCGAATTGGCA
Organism: Alphaproteobacteria bacterium; assembly: GCA_005888425.1. Classification (GTDB taxonomy): domain Bacteria; phylum Pseudomonadota; class Alphaproteobacteria; order ATCC43930; family CGMCC-115725; genus DATARH01. Next base: position 251 of record VAZF01000521.1, on the reverse strand, counting down.
CGCCTGCGCTGAAGTCCGGCGAAGACGCCCTTCAGGACATCTCGACGGTCGGCGTGAAGATATAGCCGCTGCCGCGCACCGTTTTGATCAGCGACGGGTTCTGCGGGTCGTCTTCGAGCTTGCGGCGCAGCCGGCCGACCTGCACGTCGATCGTGCGGTCGAATGGTCCGGCTTCGCGGTTGCGGGCGAGATCGAGGAGCCGGTCGCGCGAGAGGACCTGGTTGGGGTTGTTGACGAAGGCCGCAAGGAGA
>VAZF01000520.1 GCA_005888425.1 Alphaproteobacteria bacterium | reverse complement strand
GGGCCGCCGCGGGACTGAAACCTCCCTCATTTCCGTGGCGGTGCGTATTGGTGATGATTTCAGGCAAGATGGCACAATGTACGTGCCTGGCCCTGACCTTGGCTACCACGCCTATCTCATCAATCATCCGGAGTACTTCGCGCAAAACGGAGACAACAATGCACGGAAGCGTGTGACGGCTTCGATGCTCTGGAGCTCTGCCGGTGCCTATTACGACCGGGCGCCCGAGTTCTCAATGCTCTGTTTAGATGTCGATGGCGCCACGATAGCCTTCTATACGGCGCGTACTCCGCAACCGAACACTGTCGTGAGGTTCGATTTCTCTCCTCGGATCCGACCACGGCGTCCGCCATCGGCACCGCGTGCCCCCGAGGAACCGGTTAGTTGAGGGGGAGCCTGCGACCTTCTCGCTCTGGCCTATCGGGTACGCTTCCAGGATCACCGCCAGCGCGGCCCCAAGGTCTATGCGCTGCACGCCCCTGAGGTGCGAGACGCGATCGATGGTGATCGTTATCCGTTTTCGACTCGCGTCCGGCGGCTTGAGACCATTCTGGCGAAGATCGATCCGGCTTCGGTCGAGCACGCTGCCACAGTTCATCCGCCGCCGAGGCCGAGCGCTGAGCCAAGCCAAAACTGAGGGGCACGAGGCGGCGTTAATCGCGGGCCGGTGAGAGGGCGCCTTTCGAAGGAAATCAACATCGCAGTTTCACTCCTGTCGAGCTGTGTGAACGGGAGCCATTCGCGAGGCCGTGCGACAACTGTTATGCCTCGTCGGGAAGCGTGCGCGCGGGTCCGCTTGCGATCGCCTCGACAAAGTTCATTTAGATGTGCTTGCAGGTTGAAGCGCAAATGGACCATCGCACGAACTACTGCACGAAGAAGTTCATGGTTAATAGGGCCATCCTGCACAGGTATCCCCAAAGTCGCCCGAGAAGGATGCTGTAGAGGTACTGTGAAAGGGAAGAAGACGAAAGAAATATGGTTGCCAAAGTAATTGAACACGAGTATGAGGCTCCTGAGTCTGGCTCAAGGCAAGCACATGCTGTCCGACAAAATGCGATCAGTCGCCCGCGATGTGGGGCTCACGATCGCTCCGTATCAAAGCGAACTTGGCTTTACGGCTGTTCACGAGCATGACGGTCGGCATCTCGTCTTCGTGCTGAACACCGGGGAATGGATGATCTACCAGGCGGCCGATGTGGTGTTGAGGGCGAGCGGCAGTGGTCCCGAATCGTTCGTCGCGGCGCTGCGTGAATACTTCTATCTTCCCGCAGACATCGTGCCCGATGCTGCGGCATAAAACCCGCAAAGTCGGCTCGTCGGCCGCCCTCGAGAGGCGAGAGGCGTCCCACTTCTCGGCCTGATCCGCTCTCAAAAGCGGCGGCGAGCCCGAGCAGTCGCTGCGGTATGTTCGGTATTGCGTCTCTAGCGCAAGCCGCCGAGAGCGTCGCTGCCGGGTCTACGTATTCTCCCCCTCGGCGGTTCCTGAAACACATACAGCACCATGACGGTGTAAACTATGACCGAGCTTCGCTTGTCCAGTGCTCGACCAGCTGTAGAAATTCCGCGACGTTGAATGGCTTGGAAACGTAAGCATTGCATCCGCTCGCAAGTATCCTCGCCTCATCGCCAGACATGGCAAAAGCAGTAACCGCAATGACAGGGATGTCGCGCGTTTGTTCGTCGCTCTTGAGGCGTTGAGTAGCTTCCATTCCAGAGATATCGGGAAGCTGAATATCCATTAAGATCAGATCTGGCTTATATTGTCGGGCAAGCCCAAGTGCTGGCTCGCCAAGACGCGTTGCAATGACGGTATAGCCTTGATATTCAAGAAGATCGTTTAGCAGCTTGAGGTTAAGCTCATTGTCCTCGACAACAAGCACCGTCTTTGGCGCAGGATCCGATGGATCGCCGAGCATCGAGGAGTTTTCTTCGGCAGCGGAGCGACAGCGAGTGTCGCTGCATGAGTAACGAGAGTTGAGCGTTTCATGGAATATATAGCATTTTCAATAAAATAAATGCTTAAGCGATGCATCTGCATTGATTTCCCTGTGATACTAGACGGCCCGCTTGAATGCCGGCGAGGCTAAATGGCTTAGCGCGCAGCCTGTCGATCAGCACGATACCCGAAATTTTCGGTACAGGCCCGAAACCCGCGTCTCATCGAGCATGATTTTCGCACTCAGTCCAGGCAGCCGATCATTCAGTCGGCATTGACCCGTGGTGCCGGGCTTTTTATGATCTCTCGAAGGTTCGAGGCAAGCTGCTCGCGGCGATAGGGCTTGCCGAGGACCGGGAATTCCTTTGGCAGCCTGTGTTCGTCGGTAAGCACTGCGGCAGTGTAGCCAGACGTCAGCAAAACCTTGAGCTTGGGTTTCAGGCGCCGGGCCTCGCGTGCGAGCTGAACGCCGTTGATGCCGCCGGGCATGACGATGTCCGAGAACAGAAGATCGACCCTGGTAGCCTCCTTGAGAATCTGAAGGGCCTGTTGTCCGTTTTTCGCTGAGAGGACGTGATAGCCAAGATCCGAAACGATCTCTGTCGCCGTTGTAAGCACACCCTCATCGTCATCGACGACTAAGACCGTTTCCTCTCCACTTGCCGTTTCCTTGGCTATGAGTGAGCGCTTCTCAGTTTCCCAGAAGGCCTCAATGGATCGGGGAAGGTACAGTTTGACCGTTGTCCCGCGGCCTCGCTGGCTGGAGATGCTGACTTGGCCTTTCGATTCCGTAGCAAATCCGTAGACTTGCGACAGGCCGAGACCCGATCCCTTCCCAACCTCCTTCGTCGTGAAGAACGGCTCGAACACATGGGACAAAACCGACGGTTCGATGCCGACCCCGTTGTCGCTTACAGCCACCATGGCGTATGCACCGGGAGCAAGGTCGGAATTCCGCTCGGGATCGGCCTCCTCAATAACGACATTGATTGTCTCGATGATGATGCGACCGCCCTTCGGCAGGGCGTCCCGCGCATTCACAACCAGGTTGAGAATTGCCGCCTCGAACTGCGCACGATCCACGTTGCTTGGGTCGAGCCCCGGATCGAGCTTCAGGCGCAACTCGATCTGCGGACCGGCGGCATGACGCATGAGCGTTTCAAATTCCAGCAACACGCGATTGAGATTGAGGGTTACAGGCCGCATCACT
>VAZF01000154.1 GCA_005888425.1 Alphaproteobacteria bacterium | reverse complement strand
GGCGAGACGAACGGGGGGAAGGATGGCACGAGCGTCGCCGTTATCACGGCGCGATGTCTCCGCCGCGAACCTTTTTCTCGGGCATCGATGTTAACCGAGTGAGTGATCAAAGCTCTTGCGGTCGACGCTCTGTCGATTGAGGTGAAAAATGCGATTCGATGATGGCATCTTCGGACTTTATGCGCAGACCTACGAGAACCGTCGCGAGGTTGAATTAAGCCTCGAGGACTATCTCCGGGCGTGCTCGGACGATTCGTCATTTTATGCGGGACCGGCCGAGCGGCTGCTGAAGGCGATCGGCGATCCGATCATGGTCGATACGGCCCAGGACCCGCGCCTCGGCCGCATCTTCATGAACCGCACGATCAAGGTCTATCCGGCCTTTGCCGACGATTTCTTCGGCATGGAAGACACCATCGAACGGATTGTCGGGTTCTTCCGCCACGCGGCGCAAGGGCTCGAAGAGCGCAAGCAGGTGCTCTACCTCCTCGGCCCGGTCGGCGGCGGCAAATCGTCGCTCGCCGAGCGGCTGAAGCAGCTGATGGAAAAAGAGCCGGTTTACGTGCTCAAGGCCGGCAAGGAGATAAGCCCGGTCTTCGAGAGCCCGCTCGGCCTGTTCGATCCCGTCACCTTTGGCGAGGAGATCGAAAAGCGGTATGGCGTTCCGAAGCGGCGCCTTACGGGCACCATCTCGCCCTGGGCGGTGAAACGCCTCGAGGAATTCGGCGGGGACATCGCGAAATTTACCGTCGTTCGGCTGCAGCCCTCTCGGCTGAAGCAGATCTGCGTCGCGAAAACCGAGCCTGGCGACGAGAACAACCAGGACGTCGCGAGCCTCGTCGGCAAGGTCGATATCCGCAAGCTCGAGATGTACAGCCAGAACGATCCCGACGCCTATTCCTTCTCGGGCGGCCTCAACCGCACGACGCAGGGTCTGATGGAATTCGTCGAGATGTTCAAGGCGCCCATCAAGATGCTGCATCCGTTACTAACGGCAACGCAGGAAGGGAACTACGCCGGCACCGAAAACATCGGCGGCATTCCGTATCAGGGCATCATCCTCGCGCACTCGAACGAGGCGGAGTGGCAGAGCTTCAAGAACAACAAGAACAACGAAGCCTTTATCGACCGTATCTCGGTCATTAAGGTGCCGTACTGCCTGCGCGCCACCGAGGAGCGCAAGATTTACGAAAAGCTGCTGCAGAACAGCGAGCTGTCAAACGCGGCGTGCGCCCCATCGACCCTCGACATCCTTTCCCGCTTCTGCGTGCTCTCCCGCCTGAAGGCGCATGAGAACTCGAACCTGTATTCGAAGATGCGGGTCTATGACGGCGAAAGCCTGAAAGACACCGACCCACGGGCCAAGTCGGTCCAGGAATACCGGGACGCGGCGGGCGTCGATGAAGGGATGGACGGGATCTCGACTCGATTCGCCTTCAAGGTCCTGTCGAGCACGTTCAACTTCGACACACAAGAAGTGGCGGCCGACCCGGTCCACATGATGTATGTGCTCGAGCAGTCGATCTGGCGCGAGCAGTTCCCGGAGGAAGTTGAGAAGAGATATCTCAACTTCATCAAGGCAGAGCTGGCGCCGCGCTATGCCGAGTTCATCGGGCACGAAATACAGAAGGCCTATCTCGAATCCTATTCGGATTATGGGCAGAATCTGTTCGACCGGTATGTCGCCTACGCCGATGCGTGGATCGAGGACCAGGACTACAAGGATGCCGACACCGGCCAGCTGATGAATCGCGAGCTGCTGAACCAGGAGCTGTCGAAGATCGAGAAGCCGGCGGGCATCGCCAATCCGAAGGACTTCCGCAACGAGGTCGTCAAATTCGCATTGCGGGCGCGCGCCGCCAACAGTGGGCGCAACCCGTCCTGGACCTCATATGAGAAATTGCGCGAGGTCATCGAGCGGCGAATGTTCTCGCAGGTCGAGGATCTCCTGCCGGTGATCAGCTTCGGCAGCAAGAAGGACTCGGACACCGAGAAGAAGCACGCCGATTTCGTCGATCGCATGGTCGAGCGCGGCTACACCGAGCGGCAAGTGCGCCGGCTGGTCGAGTGGTACATGCGGGTCAACAAGGCCGGCTAGGCACACGGGCAGCGCCAGCCGGCCGGAGGTAGTTCGATGAACGTTGTCGATCGCCGGCCCAACCCGAAAGGCAAGAGCCTCAGCAACCGTCAGCGGTTCTTGTCGCGTGCCCGGGTCGAGGTCAAATCGGCGGTGCAAGAGGCCTTGCGCAAGCGCAAGGTCGCCGATGTCGAGCACGGCGAGAAGGTCGCGATCCCGACGCGCGGCATTTCCGAGCCGATCTTTCACCATAACCGCCGTACCGGTAAGACCGATCACATCATCCCGGGCAACAAGGAATACGTCCGGGGTGACGAGATCCCGCGTCCGACGGGTGGCGAAGGACAAGGCGGCCGGGAGGGCAGCCCGGACGGCAGCGGCGACGACGCCTTCGAGTTCACGCTATCGAAGGAAGAGTTCCTCGACATGTTCTTTGAGGATCTCGAGCTGCCGGACCTTGTCAAAAAGAGCCTGAAGGACACCACGGCGGTCGATCTGCAGCGCGCCGGCTATACCGTCACGGGGACACCGTCGAACCTCAGCGTGCCGCGCACCTTGCGCAACAGCATGGGTCGGCGCATTGCACTGCGGCGCCCGAAACTTTCCGAAATCGAGACGGCGCAACAGGCGCTCGAAGAGGCGCGCGTGGCGGGCGATGAGGAAGCCATCGAGCGGTTGACCCGCGAGTTCGAACGTCTCGAACGGCGCAGCAAGATCATCCCCTATATCGACCCGATCGATGTGCGCTATCGCCGCTTCGACCGGGTGCCGCGTCCGAACACGGAAGCCGTCATGTTCTGCCTGATGGACGTGTCCGGCTCGATGACCGAGGCGATGAAGGACCTCGCCAAGCGGTTCTTTATGCTGCTGCATGTGTTTCTCACGCGGCGCTATCGCCATGTCGATGTCGTCTTCATCCGGCATACCAGTACCGCGGAGGAGGTCGACGAGGAGACGTTCTTCTATAGCCGCGAAACCGGTGGCACGGTGGTCTCGACGGCGCTGGAAAAAATGCTGGAGATCGCCCGCGCACGGTATCCGATCGACCGCTGGAACATCTACGGTGCGCAGGCCTCCGACGGTGACAATTACGGCGCGGACAGCAGTCGCTGCGTCTCGTTGCTGGGCGGCGATGTGCTGCCGCTTTGCCAGTATTTCGCCTATGTCGAGGTTGGCGACGGAATGGGTGGCAGCCTGACGGGGCTGTCGCGCGACAGCGACTTGTGGCGCGCGTACAGCGAAGTCGCCCCGGCGCATCCGCATTTCGCGATGCGGCGTGTGGGTGACCCCTCGCAGATCTTTACCGTTTTCCATGAATTGTTTGCCAAGGGGGGCGTCCGTGCCTAACACCGGTTTGGCAGACGCTGTGCAACTCAGGGCCGAAATGCCGCTCTTCACCGGGCCGAACTGGGATTTCGGCTCGTTGCGCCGGGTCTATGAGGCGGTCGAGAAGATCGCGTTCGGCGAGCTCGGTCTCGACATTTACCCCGTGCAGATTGAGGTGATCACTTCCGAGCAGATGCTCGATGCTTATTCATCGGTCGGTCTGCCGTTGATGTACCGGCATTGGAGCTTCGGGAAGCGTTTTGCCTATCACGAAACCCTGTACCGCAAGGGGTTGCAAGGCCTCGCCTACGAGATCGTCATCAATTCGAACCCGGTGATCTGCTACATCATGGAAGAAAATTCCATGACGATGCAGACGCTCGTCATCGCGCATGCCGCGTTCGGCCACAACCATTTCTTCAAGAATAACTATCTGTTCCGGCAATGGACGGACGCGGACGGGATACTCGATTATCTGAGCTTTGCGCGCGACTACGTGTCGAAATGCGAGGAGCGATATGGAGCCGAGGCGGTCGAACGTGTGCTCGACGCGGCGCACGCGCTAAAGGAGCATGGGGTCAACCGCTACGCGCACCGTTCGAAGCCGAATTTGGCGGAGGAGCAGCGCCGCACCGAAGAGCGGCGGGCCCATGAAGAGGCAACCTACAACGATCTATGGCGCACCGTGCCGCAACTTGGCGGCGACAAGGACGACCCGGTCGTCAGCGAGAAGCAGCGCGAGCAGCTGCGCCAGCAACTCGGGCTGCCCGAAGAGAACCTGCTCTACTTCATCGAGAAGCGCGCGCCTCGCCTTGAGGATTGGCAGCGCGAGCTGATCCGCATCGTCCGTAACGTTTCGCAATATTTCTATCCCCAGAAGCAGCTCCAGCTGATGAATGAGGGCTGCGCAACCTTCTGCCATTACGAGATCATGAACCGGCTGCACGATAAGGGGCTGATCACCGAAGGCTCGATGCTCGAGTTTCTGCATTCGCATTCGAGCGTCGTGTTCCAGCCGGGGTTCGACGATCCGCGCTTCAGCGGCTTCAACCCCTATGCCCTCGGCTTCGCGATGATGAGCGATATCCGCCGCATGTGCGAGAAGCCGACCAGCGAGGACCGCGAGTACTTTCCGGAGATCGCCGGGTGCGGCGACCCGTTTGGGGTGCTACGCCACGCCTGGGCCAATTACCGCGACGAGAGCTTTATTCTGCAGTATCTGAGCCCGGCGGTTATTCGACAGTTCAAGATCTTTCAGATCGCCGACGACAGCAGCAAACCCTCGCTGCGTGTCGAGGCGATCCACGACGAGATCGGCTATCGCCGCATCCGCAGCGCCTTGTCGAAGCAATACGATTTGTCGCGGCGCGAACCTGACATCCAGGTGGTCGATGTTGATTTAAGGGGCGATCGCTGCCTTACGCTTGTGCACTACGTACATGACGGCGTGCTCCTCGAAGAAAAGACCTGCCGTTCGGTGCTGCGCTATGCGGCGTACCTCTGGGGTTACGCCGTCAAATTGCTCGAAATCGAGGCAGCGACCGACAAGACTCTGAAGACTTACGAAGCGGCTGTCGATCCGACCTGAGCGCACGCCCGTCCAGGCCCGAGCGCGCCACCGCGCTTGCGAGGCTTGCCAGGAGGTCCGAGTGGCGCCATCTGCGTTTGATGATCGTCCTCGGCATTGAAACCAGCTGCGACGAGACCGCCGCGGCGGTCGTTTGCGACACCCCGCAGCCGCACATCCGCGCCAATTTGATCCGCGCACAATTGCCCGAGCACCAGGCGTATGGCGGTGTCGTGCCGGAGATCGCCGCGCGGGCCCATCTCGATCATATCGAAGAGCTGATCCGCCGCGCGCTCGACCAAGCCGGGGTTGGCGTCGACCAACTCGACGGCATTGCCGCCGCGGCTGGCCCCGGGCTGATCGGGGGCCTCATCGTCGGCACGATGGCCGCGAAGGGGATGGCCTGGGCGGCGCAAAAGCCGTTTGCTGCGGTCAATCACCTGGAGGCGCATGCCCTGACCGCCCGGCTCTCGGACAGCGTCGCGTTTCCTTATCTGCTGCTGCTGGTTTCCGGCGGTCACTCGCAGCTCGTGGTGTGCGCCGGGATTGGGAAATATCGCGTGCTCGGCGCAAGCCGCGATGATGCCGCCGGCGAGGCCTTCGACAAGATTGCGAAGCTGCTCGGGCTCGGCTATCCCGGCGGACCCGCCATCGCGGAGGCCGCCCATAGCGGCGACCCGAAGCGGTTCTCTCTGCCCCGGCCGCTCAAGGGGCGCGCCGGTTGCGATTTCTCCTTCTCCGGCCTGAAGACAGCGGTACGGCAGACCATCGCGGAATGCCCGCCGCGAACCGATCAGGACCTTGCCGATCTCGCTGCCGCGATCGAGCTGGCGATCTGTGACAGTTTGGTCGATCGCACGACAAATGCCGTCGCCTGGTTTCACCGCCATTATCCGCAGGGCAGCACCCTCGTCGCGGCAGGTGGCGTCGCCGCGAACCAGCGGCTCCGCGCAGAGCTTTCTGCGTTGGCGTCTGCGGCCGACTTAGACTTTATTGCTCCGCCGCCGGAGCTCTGTACCGATAATGGCGCCATGGTCGCCTGGGCGGGGCTTGAGCGCCTTCGGCTTGGCCTGACTGACACATTCGACGCGCCGGTTCGCCCGCGCTGGCCGCTGGACGGCTCCAGCCCGACGGCAACGGCCGCATGAAGCGAGTCGCGGTCATCGGCGGCGGCGCCTGGGGCACCGCGCTGGCCTTGGTCGCGGCGCGTGCCGGAGCGGGCGTCATGCTGTGGGCGCGGGATCCGGCCGTCATCACCGCGATCAACGAGCGGCATGAAAATCCGGTCTATCTGCCGGGCATCGCGCTCGATCCGACGATCGGCGCGACGAGCGAACTCGAAGCCGCGCTGAACCACGCCGAGGCCGCCCTCCTGGTCGTGCCGGCACAATTCATGCGCGGCGTTCTTGGCCGGCTCCAGCGGCTGCTCCCACCGGGCATGCCGCTATTGCGCTGCGCCGAGGGTATCGAGATCGAATCGTTACAGACCATCTCCGAACTGGCGCAAGAGCTGGTCCCAGGTTCCCCGCTGGCGGTTCTTTCGGGGCCGAGCTTTGCCGGCGAAGTCGCGCGTGATCTGCCGACCGCGGTCACGATCGCGAGCGGCGAACCCGAACTCGCCGAAGCATTTATGGGGAGGCTGGGAACCGCCCGGTTTCGCCCCTATCGGTCAGATGACCCGATCGGGGTGGAAATCGGCGGCGCGGTCAAGAATGTGCTGGCGATCGCGTGTGGCATCGTCGAGGGCCGCGGCCTGGGCGACAACGCGCGGGCGGCGCTGGTTACCCGCGGTCTATCCGAGATGATTCGCCTGGGCGTCGCCAAAGGCGGTCAAGCCGATACCTTCCGGGGCCTCTCTGGGCTCGGCGATCTCGTTCTGACCTGCACCGCCGGGCAGTCGCGGAATTACACGCTGGGGCTCGCGCTCGGGCGGGGCATGAGCCTTGGCGAGGCCCTCAGCGCGCGCCGGTCCGTCATCGAAGGGGTGGCGACCGCTGCGGCAGTGGCCCGGCTTGCCGCCCGGCTAGATGTCGAGATGCCGATCACCGCGGCGGTCGAGGGCGTGTTGCATCACGGCGTCGCGATTGACGCGATGATCGAGGCCCTTCTCAGCCGTCCCTACCGCAGCGAGTGAGGCGCATGGGCCGGTGCGATTTTGCGCAGAGCCGACCGCCAGGAAAGGTCTTTTCCCACGCCCGGCAAAGCCAATATCATGAGGGGCGGCTATCGCCATCGGCCCGGATCGATATGAGCGACAACGGAAGACGCGGCGAGGAAGGACCCGGTACCGGCGTCATCGTCAAGCCAAAGGCGAAGACGAAGAAGCCGTCTATGTATAAAGTATTGATGTTGAATGACGACTACACGCCGATGGAGTTCGTCGTGCACATCCTTGAACGTTTTTTTAGCAAGAGTCGCCAGGAAGCGACCCGCATCATGCTGCATGTGCATCGACGCGGGGTCGGTATTTGTGGTGTCTATACCTATGAGGTAGCCGAAACCAAAGTGACGCAAGTCATGGACTTCGCCCGGCAGCACCAGCATCCTCTGCAGTGCACGCTGGAAAAAGACTAGTCAGTCATCGCCAGGAAAGGGAGCGGCAGTGCTCTCACGCAACCTCGAAAAATCTCTGCATCGCGCGCTGGCCCATGCGAATGAGCGGCATCATGAGTATGCGACGCTCGAGCATCTGCTGCTCGCCTTGACGGAAGACCAGGACGCGATTTCGGTATTGCGCGCCTGCAGCGTCGATCTCGACCGGCTGCGCCGCGAGGTGCTGACCTATGTCGATAACGAGCTGACCAACCTTGTCGCCAGCCATAGCGAGGATGCGAAGCCTACGGCAAGTTTCCAGCGCGTGCTGCAGCGCGCCGCGATCCACGTCCAGTCCTCCGGGCGCGAGGAGGTCACCGGCGCCAACGTGCTTGTCGCGATGTTCGCCGAGCGCGAGAGCCACGCCGTCTATTTCCTGCAAGAGCAGGACATGACTCGGTTCGATGCGGTCAATTACATCTCGCACGGCATCGCCAAGGCGCCGGGCCGCTCCGAGACCCGGCGCGTGCAGGGCGCCGAGGAGGAGGAGCGCGGCGAGAAGGGCCAGAAGCGCAGCCATGACGCACTCGACGCCTATTGCGTCAATCTGAACAAGAAGGCCAAAGGCGGCAAGATCGACCCGCTGATCGGGCGCGAGGCGGAGGTCGAGCGCACGATCCAGATCCTGTGCCGCCGCTCGAAGAACAACCCGCTCTATGTCGGCGACCCCGGCGTCGGCAAGACCGCGATTGCCGAGGGCCTCGCCCGCCGCATCGTTCAACGCGAAGTCCCCGAGGTATTGCTCAACGCGACGATCTATGCGCTCGACATGGGCGCGCTGCTGGCCGGGACACGCTATCGCGGCGATTTCGAGGAGAGGCTGAAGGCGGTATTGGCCGAGCTCGAAGCGCAGCCCGGCACGATTTTGTTCATCGACGAAATCCACACGGTCATCGGCGCCGGCGCGACATCGGGCGGCGCGATGGATGCCTCGAACCTGCTGAAGCCGGCTCTCGCCGGCGGCGTCATCCGCTGCATCGGCTCAACGACCTACAAGGAATACCGCAACTATTTCGAGAAGGACCGGGCCCTCGTCCGCCGTTTCCAGAAGATCGACGTCAATGAGCCGACGATCGAGGATTCGATCAAGATACTCCGGGGCCTGAAGCCCTATTACGAGCGTCACCACAAGGTCCGCTACACCGCCGATGCGATCAAGGCGGCGGTCGAGCTGTCGCACCGCTACATCGGCGACCGCAAACTGCCCGACAAGGCAATCGACGTCATCGACGAGACCGGCGCGGCACAGATGCTGGTGCCAGAGGCGCGCCGGCGCAAGACGATCACCGCCAGGGAAGTCGAGGCGTGCATCGCGACAATGGCGCGGATCCCGCCAAAGAGCGTGTCGCGCGACGACCGCGAGGTCCTGAAGAATCTGCAGCGCGATCTGCAGACGATGGTGTTCGGACAGGATCAGGCGATCGACGCGCTTGTCTCCGCGATCAAGCTGGCGCGCGCCGGGTTGCGCGATCCTGAGAAGCCGATCGGCAGCTACCTGTTCTCCGGCCCGACCGGCGTCGGCAAAACCGAAGTAGCGCGCCAGCTCGCGCGCACGATGGGGATCGAAATCACCCGCTTCGACATGTCGGAGTACATGGAGCGGCACACCGTGTCTCGGCTGATCGGCGCGCCACCGGGCTATGTCGGTTTTGACCAAGGCGGGCTCCTGACCGACGCGATCGACCAGCATCCGCACAGCGTCCTCTTGCTCGACGAAATCGAGAAGGCGCATCCCGACCTGTTCAACATCCTCCTGCAGGTTATGGATTACGGGAAGCTGACCGATCACAACGGCAAAATCGTCGATTTCCGCAATGTCATCCTGATCATGACGACGAATGCCGGCGCCGCCGAACTGGCCAAGCAGGCCATCGGTTTCGGCAGCGGCATCCGCACGGGCCACGACGAAGAGGCGATCAACCGGATGTTCACGCCGGAGTTCCGTAACCGGCTCGACGCGGTGATCTCCTTCGCGGCGTTGTCACCCGACACGATCGGGCGGGTGGTCGACAAATTCGTACTGCAGCTCGAAGAGCAGCTTGCCGATCGCAATGTCGCGATCGAACTTGATGCCAGCGCCCGCGATTGGCTCGCCGTCAAGGGATACGACCCGCTGTTCGGGGCGCGGCCGCTGGCCCGCGTCATCCAGGAGCACATCAAAAAGCCCCTTGCCGAAGAGCTGCTATTCGGCAAGCTGGCGAAGGGCGGGACCGTCAGGGTTTATGCCGAGAAGGATGCGGACAAGCTGAGCTTCGCCTTTGAGCCAAAGCCACCGGCGCCCTCGGCCGAACCCAAGGAAGCCGAACTCGTCGAATAGCCGCGTCCGCGGGCTAGCCGAGTGCGGCAACTCGCCCGTTTGTTCGACGATCGGGCCGCCGGTCTGCGCGGCAAGATCGTCTGTCTCTACGCCGTTCTGATCGCCGCCAATCTCGGTGCCTGGGCTTGGGCGATCGCTGCGTTTGCCGGCAATGCAGTGCTGCTCGGGACGGCGCTCTTGGCGTACGGCCTCGGGCTGCGCCACGCCGTCGACGCCGACCATGTTGCGGCGATCGACAATGCCACCCGCAAGCTGATGCAGGAAGGCAAGCGCCCGATCGGCCTCGGCTTTTTCTTTGCGCTGGGACACTCGACCGTCGTC
>VAZF01000153.1 GCA_005888425.1 Alphaproteobacteria bacterium | reverse complement strand
AGCGGCATCGTCCTCCCGCAACCCGGCGATCACCCCGTCGCCGCCTAGAGTGGCTGCTTCCGCTTCAGGCTGGGCTATGAGCCCGCCCCGCAGGATGCCAACGGGTTGGGATCAGCTGCCGCCGTCCTTCCCCGGCGGCCAGGGCCGCACAGCCTCGCGCCGGTCGGCATGCGAGGGCAGCGGCGCTTTCCGGTCGAACACCCAGCCAGCGACATCGCCCGCCACCGCAGCGCCTTCGAGGTCGCGCAGCAGCAGATGATAGCCGTTGCGGTAATAGGCGAGGCGGCGCCGGTGCGCCGGATCGGGGGGCAGAGCCGCGACGAATTCGGCGAGCGCCCCGCGCGGCACGATCTCGTCATGCGCGCCATACAACAGGAGGAACGGCATTTGAAGCCGCGGCGCGGCGTCGAGCGCGGTGTCCATCAGATCGACGAGCCCGTAAATCGTCGCGACCCGCGCCCCCTTGATGACCATCGGGTCCTTCATCAGCGCCTTCAGCATCGGCAGATTGTCGGATGGCTTGATCCCGAGGCCGCGGCCGGTCAGCTCCATTTCCGGAAAGAAGCGCACCGCGGCAAAGAGCGCCAGCTTTGGCCAGAAATCCATCGTCGGGCGGCCCCATACCGCCGGCGCGCTGAGGATCAGCCCATCGGCCTCGGCGGGCGGCACGCCGTCGATGCCGGACGCGGCCAGGATTGCGACGCCACCGCCCATGCTCTCGCCGAGCAGATAGATCGGCCGGCCGGGGTAGATCGCGCGCAATAATCGCGTCGCCGTCACCGCGTCGCCGGCAAGCCGGGCGCTGCCGGCCCAGGACGCGCGCATCGGCGCGCCGCCAAACCCGCGCTGGTCGTAGGCATAGGTCGCGATCCCGTGCTCGGCCCAGAGCGGCGCCGGCATCGTGAAGGCGTTGCTGTAGTCGTTGAAGCCGTGCAAGGCGAGGATGACGGCCTTGACCTCGCCCTGCGGCAGCCATTTGCGTAATGGCAGGCTGACCCCGTCGGCGGCAATAAAGCCGCTATCGGTGAAGCGCGCCGGGGAGGCGACCGGCGCGAGATGCGTCGCGGCGGCGCCAAATGAGGCGGCCATCTCCTCGGCCGCCGGCATGCCGGCGAGCGGCAGCAGCAGCAATGCCGCCAGCACGGCCCGCCGAAGCGGCCGGCTGGCTGACGATGCGGCGCAACGGAGTCTGGCAGAATTGCGCATCATTGGATCGATCCGCGGCAACGGCTATCATTGCGGCGGCGGCGCGGTCAATCGGCGCACCGGCATCTCCGGACGAGACAGCATGGCCTTCGAGACGATCGAAACCGAGGACGCAATCGCGGCCTGCAATGGCGGGGGCGGACCGATGGGGCATCCGCGCGTCTATCTGAACCTGACGCCGAACGGCCGGGTCGAGTGCCCCTACTGCTCGCGCCTGTTCGTCAACCCGAAGATGGCGGGGCGGGTATTGCCGGAGATCGGTGTCGCGACGCCTTCGGCGCACGAGGCTGGCGAGGAGCGCCCGGCGGAAAGCCCGGCGCCGCGCCAGTCCGGCACGCCTTGAGCCCGATCCCATATATTTAGCGTGACAGGCGCGTCCAAAACGCGAGGGAGCCGCGCATGAACGACATCGCCACTGCTGTAGCCGCGGAGCCGACGCCGGCCCCATCATCGCTGCCGCATCATGTGTTTTTGATCGACGGCTCGGGCTTTATCTTCCGCGCCTATTTCGCGCGGGCGAAGGACCCCAAAGCCGAACGGTTTCGGACGACTCGCGGCGTTCCGACCGAGGTCGTCATGATCTTCAGCAACATGCTGGACAAATATTTGCGGGAGACCGACGCCGACCACATTGCGGTGATCTTCGATGCGTCGGGCCGCAGCTTCCGCAACGAGATGTACAGCGAGTACAAGGCGAACCGCCGCGAGATGCCGGACGATCTCGCGCCGCAACTGGAGCATGTGCGTCGGGCCGCGGAGGCTTTCGGTGTGTGCCAGATCGAGATGGAGAATTTCGAGGCCGACGATCTGATCGCGACCTATGCGCGCCATGCCGTCGAGACCGGCGCAAAGGTGACGATACTGTCCTCCGACAAGGACATGATGCAGCTCGTCTCGGACGGCCGGGTCATGATGCGCGACCCGATGACGGACCGGCCGATCGGCGAAGCCGAGGTGCGCGAAAAATTCGGGGTCGGACCCGACAAGGTGATCGAAGTTCAGGCGCTGTGCGGCGACAGCACGGACAACGTTCCCGGGGTCCCCGGCATCGGCGTCAAGACCGCCGCCGAGCTGATCAATAGCTATGGCGATCTCGAAACCCTGCTCGCCCATGTGCATGAGATCAAGCAGCCAAAGCGCCGCGAAGCGCTGATCGAGAACGAGGCAAAGGCAAGGCTGTCGAAGGAGCTGGTCAAGCTCGACGACGATGTGCCGCTGCCGTGCCCGTTATCCGATCTCCGAGTAGCGCCGTACGACCCTGAGAAGCTCTTTCCGTTTCTCGATGAGATGGAATTGCGGGCGCTCAAATCCCGGATCGAGAAGCGCCTGGCGATCACCGCGCCGGCGGCTCCGGTTGGGCCGACCGAGCCGGTCATCCCCGAGATCCCGTCTTTCTCGATGCCGCGCACCTATGCGGTTGTCGACACGATGGAAGGCCTCGATCACTGGATCGAGGCGGCCGAGCAGGCCGGCCATGTCGCGCTGTGGCCGGCGCCGAGCCTCGTCTCCGGCACGCGCCCCGAATTCTGCGGGCTCGCGCTCGCCGTGTCGCCGGGGCTCGCCGCTTACGTGCCGCTCGGCCATCGCCCAACCGAACTGTTCGAGAGCGGTGGCGGGCTGTCGCGCGAGGATGCCGTCGCGCGGCTGAAGCCGCTGCTCGAACACCCCGGCGTCTTGAAGATCGTGCATGACGCAAAGGGCGCCGCGCATCTCTTGCGCCGCTACGCTATCGCGCTCAATCCCTATGACTGCACGATGCTGATGTCGTATGTGCTCGATGGCGGCCAGTTCGACCACACGATCGAGGAGGTGGCGCGGCGCGCCCTCGAACACGAGCTTGTGCCGCAGAAGGAGATCCTCGGTACCGGCAAGAACCTGATCTGCTTTGCCGAATTGACGAGCGCGGCGGCGCGCGATTTCGCCGCCGAACGGGCCGACCGCTCGTGCCGGCGGTCGCGGCGATGGAGGATGCCGGCATCAAGGTCGGTCGCGCCGCGCTCGCCGAATTGTCGCAGGATTTTGCGCGCCGCATCGCCGGTCTAGAGCAGACGATCTGGCGCGATGTCGGGCACGAATTCAACATCGGGTCGCCAAAGCAATTGGGCGAAGTGCTGTTCGAAAAATTGCAATTACCCGGCGGCAAGAAGGGCAAAACCGGCGCCTACGGCACCGACGCGTCGATCCTCGAGCAAGTGTCGCCCTTGCATCCGGTGCCGGCGCGGGTGCTGGAGTGGCGGCAGCTCACCAAGCTCAAATCGACCTATGCCGACGCGCTCGACGACAATATCGACAGCAAGACCGGCCGGGTGCACACCTCGTTTGCGCTGGCGGCGACCGCGACGGGCCGGTTCTCCTCTTCCGAGCCGAACATCCAGAACATCCCGATCCGCACCGAGGAGGGGCGCAAGATCCGCCGCGCCTTTGTTGCCGAGCCCGGTCATCTGTTGCTGTCGGCCGATTACAGCCAGATCGAGTTGCGCCTGGCCGCGCACGTCGCCGACATCCCCGAGCTGAACGCCGCGTTCCAGCAGGGAGTTGACATTCACGCGTTGACGGCGAGCGAAGTCTTCGGCGTGCCGCTCGAGAAGATGGACCCGCAGACCCGGCGGCGCGCCAAGGCGATCAATTTCGGCATCATCTACGGCATCAGCGCGTTCGGGCTCGGCAACCAGATCGGCGTGCCGCAATCGGAAGCGGCGGAATATATCCGCGCCTATTTCGAGCGCTTCCCGGCGATCCGCGCCTATATGGAGCGCATCAAGACCGATGCGCGCCGCACCGGCTATGTCGAGACGATCTTCGGCCGCAAATGCTTTATCCCCGGCATCCGCGATCCGAACCCGGCGCGCCGCGCCGGCGCCGAGCGGCAGGCGATCAACGCGCCGTTGCAGGGCTCGGCCGCCGACATCATCAAGCGGGCGATGGGCCGCCTGCCGGCCGCGCTGGAGAGAGCCGGCCTCAAGGCGCGCATGCTGTTGCAGGTGCATGACGAATTGTTGTTCGAGGCGCCGGAAGCGGAGGTCGAGGCGACCGCGCAGCTCGTCAAGGACATCATGGAAGGCGCCTGTGCGCCGCGCTGCGAAGTCTCGGTGCCGCTCGTCGTCGAAACCGGCTGGGCGCGCAGCTGGGACCAGGCGCATTAGGATCGGCGGGCGAGGTTGTCAATTCGGATGCAGGGGCGGATGCAGTGGCGGATGCGAGCGCTATGCGCGGCGGCGGTGCTGCTGACGGCATGCGTGCCGGCGGTGCCCTATGGCCAAGAGCCGGCAATCAATTCTCCCGCGTTTGCGGTGAGAATACCGGCACCGGGCCGTCCCGGTTATCTTCAGACCATCAAGTTCGTCGATGATGGGATGAGATATGTCGATCGCGATAGTCAATTCTTCATCTCTCCGGCAGGGGAAATGTGCTTTCGCGTAAGGCCGAATTATCCAGAAATAATATACGACGCCGCTTACCGGAACTGGTGCATCTATCCGCAGGTGGTGGACCGCGTCGAAGCGGCGACGAACGACGTTACCGGTATCAATGAAGTCCGTCTGTGGTGCCTGCGTTCCTATCCGCAATGCGCGCACGCTCCGGACAGCGGTTGGGTCTCGAACAATATATCCGCCGGGACCGTCGACTATCTCCGGCAACGCGCGGCTGTGGAGGATTTGATATCCATCATGGGCGGCAATGTCAGGTTTGCTCAACCCCCGAGCGGCTATCTTTCAAATACCGGCGAGATCAGCCCACCTCGCTGAGGATCGTCACGCCGTTTTTTGCAGCACCAGGCCCAGCTCGCCGATCATCGCTTCGCGCATGGCGAATTTCTGTATCTTCCCGGTGACCGTCATCGGGAAATCGTCGACGAATTTGATGTGGCGCGGGATCTTGAAATGGGCGATCTGGCCTTGGCAGAAGGTGCGGATCTCCTCCGCCATCGCCTCGTCGCCATCACGCAGGCGGATCCAGGCGCATAATTCCTCGCCATAGCGCGGATCGGGAATTCCGAACACCTGCACGTCCTGAATTTTCGGATGGCGGCAAAGAAATTCCTCGATCTCGCGCGGATAGATGTTCTCGCCGCCGCGGATGATCATGTCCTTGATGCGGCCGACGATGTTGCAATAGCCCTCCTCGTCGATGGTCGCGAGGTCGCCGGTATGCATCCAGCCGGCGGGATCGATCGCCTCGCGCGTCTTCTCCGCGTCGTCCCAATACCCCCGCATGACGAGATAGCCGCGGGTCAACAACTCGCCGGTCGTGCCGCGCGGGACGATGCGGCCTTCCGGATCGACGATCTTGACCTCGGTGTGCGGCATCGCCCGGCCGACGGTCGAGACCCGCCGCTCGATCGGATCGTCGGTTGTCGTGACCGTGCTCGCCGGGCTGGTTTCGGTCATCCCGTAGCCGATCACGATCTCGCGCAAATTCATGCGCTCGACGGCTCGGCGCATGACTTCGATCGGGCAGGGGCTACCGGCCATGATGCCGGTACGCAGCGAGGAGAGGTCAAAGCGCGGGAATTCGGGATGGTCGAGCTGAGCGATGAACATCGTCGGCACCCCGTAAAGCGCCGTGCAGCGCTCCGCCTCGATGGTTTCGAGCGTCGCGAGCGGATCGAACCCCTCGCTCGAATACACCATCGCCGCGCCATGCGTCAGGCAGCCGAGATTGCCGATCACCATGCCAAAGCAGTGGTAAAGCGGCACCGGGATGCACACGCGGTCACGCTCGGTGAACTTCATCGCCTCGCCGAGGAAGAAGCCGTTGTTGAGGATGTTGTGGTGGGTGAGCGTCGCGCCCTTTGGAAAACCGGTCGTGCCTGACGTGAACTGGATATTGATCGGATCGTCAAACTACAGCGTGTCGGCGAGGTTCGCGATGCGCTCCCGTTCGACATCGCCGCCCAGATCGTAAACATCCTCGAAGCGCAGCATGCCGGGGACGCTGTCGCCGCCGATATTGATCGCGAGCCGTAGGCGGGGCAGTCGGGCGGCTTCGAGTTTACCCGGCGTGGCGTCGGCCAGCTCGGGCGCGAGTTGGTTCAGCATTCCGACATAGTCGCTGGTCTTGAAACGTGCGGCGGTTATCAGTGCCGAGCAGCCTGACTTGTTCAGCGCGTATTCGAGCTCGGCAAGGCGGTAGGCCGGGTTGATGTTGACGAGGATGAGCCCGGCCTTCGCCGTGGCGAGTTGCGCGACGACCCACTCGGCGTTGTTGGGCGACCAGATGCCGACCCGCTCGCCGGGTTCGAGACCGAGCGCCAACAGCCCCGCTGCGAACGCATCGACCCGCCTCTGAAGCTCGCGGTAAGTCCACCGGACCTGTTGGTGGCGTACGATCAGCGCATCGCGCTCGGCGAAACGCTCGGCGATGCGGTCGAAACGGACGCCGATCGTCTCGCCGATCAAGGGCGTCGCGCTCGCGCCATGAACATAACTCGGCTGCGGCATTCTTCGACCTCTCCTCGGAATTACTTCGCCGCCCGCGCGCCCGGCTGCAGCGTCGTGAAGCTCGCCACCGGTTGCTCGGCCGCCATCACCTCGACCCGTTCGTCGCAGCCGGACCACTCGCCGGTTTCAAGATCGCGCCAGGTGAAATTGATCCAGCTGCCAGGCGCCAACCCGGCCGCCGCCAATACCGCGACGTGGAAGCCGAGGCCGCTGTCGATCGTCGGCGTATCCTCGATCCCCATCCAGCCGTCCCGGCCCCAATGCACGATCGCCGGCTCCGGCAGGGCAATCGCCAACCGTGCGCCGGAGGGCATCGAGGCGATGGCCGCATGCGGCCACCAGAACGCGTATTGCGCGACGGGCCGCTGCCCGCGATAGCGCTGCCAGGCCGCGCGGGGCTGGCCAAAGGGGCGCCCGACCTGCCGCGACACCAGCAATTTGACAAATTCGGCATGCGCCCAGGCGAGCGGCATCGCCGAACCGGTCGGCCGGCCGAGAAACAGAAAGCGGTCGGGGATCGACTCGGTATCCCACACCTGCTCGGGGAGCATGCCCCCCGGGCTTGCCATCGCCGCCATCGCTTCGAGATAGGGCAGCGGATCGTTGCCGGCGCACAGCTCGTACATGCCGCGCTCGCCGGTCAACAGCGGCCAGCCGCGACCGATGCCCGTTCCGTCGTAGGCGGTGCCGTCCTCCTGCTCGCCATAGCCATCGCCGCAATAGCGGTGCCACACCGGACCGGCCGGCGTATCGGTCTTCAAGAGAGCATCGGCGAGGCGCAGCGATCCCATGATCAGCGGGTCGTCGGCGCGGCGCAGACCGGCCCGCACCAATTGCAGAAATTCGGTGCCGATCTGCTCGTCCCCAGGCAGCATGTCGCTGTCGCGGCGGTTGCGGATCGGCACAATCGCGTGGCTCGCGCCGGCATCGGCGAGGACCGAGGGCGGCGCTACCCGCAGATAATAGCCGGGCACATCGTACCGCCGGCCCAATTCGGTACCGTGGACCGCCAGCCACGCCTCGATATTGGCGTTCCAGAAATCGGCAAGCGCCAATGCCCATTCGGCTTCGCGCGTCGGCAAGAGCGCCGCGCCGGCGACCATTGCCGCGATGAGCGTCGCCAGCGTGTAGGCGTTGATGCCTTCGTTCTCCTCCCAGCGGTCCTGCGCGGTCGACGGTCCGGTGCGGGCGATGTAGCCGAGCGCGCGCCGCACCATGTCCTCGACCGCAATCCCGCCGAGCGCGTCGCGCTCCTCGAGCTCCTGGGCAAGCAAGACCGGCATCGCTGCCTCGTCGAGCTGAATGCCGGTCCAATAGGGCGTCCCGCCGAGCCATTGGTTCTGATACCAGTGGCCGTCTTCGGTTTGCGTCGCGATCAGATAGCGCAGCGTGTCGCGCGCTTCCGGCTCGGCGCCGAATGCCAGCAAGGCGCCGGCGCAGTGCACGAGGTCGCGCGGCCAGACCAGGTGATAGCCGCCGCGCTGGTTGCCGGCGTAGCCCCACGGCACGCTGAGGCTCGCCACCATTGCGCCGGGATAGGTCTTGTCGAGATGCGCGCGCAGCACGATCGACGAGATGACCGCCTGCTGGCGGATCGGGTCGGGCAGGTCGAGCATGGTCGGGCTGCGCTCGGCGCAACGCGCCTGCCATCCCTCCCAGTCGGCGATCTGCTGCTGCAGGATATTGCCGAACGGCTGAATGAGGCTCGATATCGCCAAGGTCGCCGCCGCCTCGGCGGTGCTGCCAAAGCCGAGCGCCAGCACGGCGCGGCGCGGCAATTCCCCGGTCAGCGCGACATTGCCGGGGCCGGCGGCGCCGTATTGCCAGGTCATCGCGCCGTTCTGGTTGAAATCCTGCCAGCCGTCGCTGGCGCCGACATAGCCGGCGCTGGCCCGCCCCATCGCATCGGCCTGGTGCTGGTCGACGGCAGCGAGCGCGCAGCCGAACGGGCCTTGCTCGGCCAACAGCACGCGCCGGCCGGCATAGCGCTCGACGCTGGCCAAATTATCGTAGCCGGTGGCGCCGAGATGCGGCGCGAGCAGCACGTAAAGGCGGAGGTCGTCCTCGCCGTCGAGCCGGCATTCGATCGCCAGCACATCGCGGCGCGGATCGGGGGTGATGCGCAGCCGGAGCGTGTAGCGGTCGTGCTGGTGCACGATTTCGACCGCCGGCACGCCGGGCGCCAGGAGGCGCAGCGTGTAGTCCTGGTTGCGCTTGACCTCCGACCAGAACCCGCCCGGGCCGGCGACGATAAACCCGAGATCGCGAATCTGCGGGGTATCGACGCGCGGATAATAGATCTCATTGACGATGCCGAAGCCGAGTGTGAACCACAGCCGTGCCGGCCCCAGCGAGGTGCCGACCATATCCTTGGCGCTGCTGGTCCAGCTGGGCGATATCCCGGGCGCGCCGGGGGCGTGTTTGAGGGGGGCTTCGGGTTCTGCGATCGGCATGGCCCGGAGATCGTAGCGCGATTTGTTTGATTCCGGCGGACGGCTTGCCGCAAGCGCCGCCACCCGGCCGAACGACAAGAGCCTGGTGCTTCAGTTTGAATGTCGGCTTTTCGTGGATTTGCCGACCTTCATCGATCCTCTCGCCAACGGCCACGTAGCGCCGATAACGGCCATTGCGCGATGAAGGCCATACTGGCACTCGCATCGTCAACGAGGCGCGCCGTGACGAATTGATGAAGTCGCTAAAGGCCGCAACGGCGTGGGCGAGGGGCCGTCTCCTCGCGCTTTTCACTCTGAAAAATTGGCTGCCGAGACCAGGTCGATAAAGTCCGGGCACTCGAACCCATGGACGTGTCTTCGCGCGGCCTCGCTCATCCACGTCAGTGCCACCGAGGGCGGGTCTTTCTGTACGCGCGAGAACAGGGCGTCGACGAAGACCTTCTTGAAGTTGTCGCGCGGCAGCGCTTCGATCGTCTGCGCGACCATTGTCGGCGGCAGCTTCTCGAGCCCGAGGCCCATCACATCGATGGACGCCCCGATATGGACAAGGACGACTTCCGGGGCGCGGCGGAGAGCAATGCCGTTTGAGGTATGCAGCGCGATCGCCTCCCAAACGACCGCGCTGCGCTCCGCTGCGACGCCTTTGCCTAAGAGGAACTTTTCCGCCGCGTCCGCGCCCACGACCTCGAAGCGACCCGCCGGGGCGCCGAACCGCTCGGTCAAGCCGAGATCGTGCAGGGCAGCTCCAAGAAAGAAGAGTTCTTCATCGAAACCGATCCTTTCCGCCCGGGCGGCAAGGCCGCCGAAAACAAAGGTTCTCAGGACATGTTTATAGATTGACGCGTGGCTTTCTATCTTGACCAAGTCCAGCGCTGCGACAGCGAGCCTGCTGTCCGGTATCCCGATTCCCGCGATTTCACGCATGCTATCTTTTCTTGCTCGAAAGCTGACAGCCTCAATATTCAAACCACTGTTGCAGCGCCTGGTTCTTCTCGTCGGTGAAGGGCGAGTACATATGTTCGATCGCGGCGTCGGGCGGGGAGATCAATATCGACTTGGCGTGCGTGAGCGCGTCGAAGCCATACTTTCCGTAGTAGTGGCCCATCCCAGCCAACCCGGTACCGCCAAACGGCATGGTTTCGACGAACAGGTGAACGTTCACCAAGTTCACCCCGCCCCCGCCGTAGGAGAGCTCGCCGATGAACCGGTCGATGGTCTTCTGGTTGCGGCTGAACACGAAGCCGGCGAGCGGTCGCGGCGTTGCCGCAATCCGCTCGAACGCCTCGTTGAGGGAGTTGTAGGTCAGGATCGGTAAGATCGGTCCGAAGACTTCGTCCGCCATGACCTTGTCATCCCACGTGACGGGATAAAGAAGCGTGGGATCGAGGTAGTGCGCTTCCGGATCGGACTTGCCGCCGGCGATCACCTTGGCGGGGTCGATGAGCGAGGCCAGCCGATCGACCGCATGCGCATTGATGATGCGCGAATAGTCGGAATTGGATTTCGGGTCTTCACCAAATAACTCGACCAGCGCCTTCTTGGCTTCTGCGACAAAATCCTCTGCGACGGACTCGTGGACATAGGCGTAGCCCGGCGAGGTGCACCATTGCCCGCCCCAAGCCATCGCGCCCCAAACGATTTTCTTCGCAGCGTCGGGGATGTTTGCGGTTTCGTCCACGAGCGCCGGGTTCATCCCGCCGAGTTCGAGCAGGACGGGGGTAAGGTTTTCCGCGGCAGCCCGCGCGACGATCTTCCCGACAAAAGTGCTGCCAGTGAAAAAAATGAAATCGAACTTCAGTTTCAAAAGTTCAGTGTTTTGCTCCTTGCCGCCGGCGACCGAGGTCACGGCGCTCGGATCGAAATACTGCGGGATAAGCTCGAGCAGCACCTTGGTCGTCGCCACGAGCGCTTCACTGAGTGTGAGAATACAGGTGTTGCCGGCCGCGAGTGCCGCGAGCGCCGGGCGGATCAACAAGAGCAACGGTCCATTGAACGGGCCGATGATCAGTGCCACGCCGTAAGGCTCGCGGTGAATCACCCCTTTGTGGCCGGTTTCGGCCAGAAAACGCGGCACCAGCGCTTCGACCGGCTTCATCCACTCCTTTAGCTGGCTCTTCTGGACCTCCACCTCGCCCGCGGATGCCTGGGTCTCGAAAATGTATTCCTGCGAGGCGGTCTTGAAGTCCTCGGCCATCGCCCCCTGAAAGCGCCGCTCGTTCTCTCTGATCATGCGGGCCATGCGGTCGAGTTGGTCGACGCGCCATTCGTAGCTGCGCGTGACACCCGAGGCGAAACGCGCCTTCTGCGCGTCGAAGATGTCCTGGAACCGATTCATACGGGTTCCCCTCAAAGCTCTGGATTGGCTTCGATTTGCTTGGCGCCGAGAACCGGACTGACCCAGGGTCTGCGCCGGCCCACGAACAGCTCCCACACCGGGCGGAACCATTCGTTGGAATCGAGGGTCCCAGCCTTGACCATCATCAGATCCGGGGTCAGGTCGGGCTCGGTGGTCAGCGGTGAACCGCAGCGCGGGCAGTAGCGGCGCAACACCCTGAGCCCACTCGTCCCGATATCGTCGAAGACCGCCGTTTCCCCAGCGACTGTCATCGCACTTCGGTGGATGAAGATGATTGTCGAGAAGGCGCTGCCGGATTGTGGCCGGCATCTGTCACAATGGCAAAGGCCGTCCACCATCGGCCGTTCGGTGATTGTGTAGGAGACCGCGCCGCACATGCAGCGGCCCGTTAGCGTGTCCGGGACTTGGGGTGCGTCGGCGCTCATGGCTCTCCTTTCGACATTGAGACCGCAGTCGGCGGCGCTCAGGTCATCGTCAGAACCATCCTGAAGCGGGCTTGACCGGACATCATTTTCGCGTAGGCCTCCGGGGCCCGCTCGAGCGGCATGGTCTCGACCATGGCGGCGACGTCGCTGAGCGCGCTGAACCTGAGCGTCGCGTCGCCGGCCGCCGGGGTTCCCGTCAGGGCTCCCGCGACACCAAGGCTCTTGAACAACAGTTCAAACGCCGACAGCTCGATTGGCTCATCGGTGGCGCCCAGCGAGATGACCACGCCGCCGCGTCGCAGGCCCTTGACGGCCGCCGCAACGGCCTTACCGCCCGAGGCGGTGACCAACACCACCTGCGCGCCACCACGCTCCTGGAGCGCCTTGGCGATATCCGTGACGGCGCTGTCGATGTAACGGTGCGCACCCAATTTCTTCGCCAGCTCGGCCTTGTCGTCGCCGCCGCGATTGATCGCGATCACCTCGAATCCCATGTGGCGAGCGTATTGCACGCCAAGGTGACCAAGCCCGCCGACCCCAAGCACCGCGACCAAGTCTCCCGCCCTTGCCGGCGAATTTCGCAACGCGCTGAAGGTCGTTAGGCCGGCGCATAGCAAGGGCGCGGCATCGACCGATGAGAGCTCGTCCGGCACGGCCATCAGGCTGCTCGCTTTCGCGATCATCACCTCGGCGTAGCCGCCGTTCTGCTGCACTCCAGTGAAGCCCTGGTTTACGCAGTTCACAAGATCGCCGTCTCGGCAGTATTCGCAATGCCCGCAGCTGCCGCCGAGGAAGCCGACGCCGACGCGTTGACCCACCACCCAGCCTTCCACGCCCTCGCCGACGAGATCGATCCGTCCTACGACCTCGTGGCCGGGCACCCTCGGCCACTCGATCGGCAAGATCCCCTCCACCGTCGCGGAATCCGAATGGCACACGCCGCAGGCCTCAACGCGGATGCGGACATACCCCGCCAACGGGTCAAGCAGCGGCTTTTCGATCAGCTCTAGCTTGCCCGGACCAACAGCATGGACGGCCCGATACGTTTTTTCTGCCCCGGGCATTCCCCTCTCCCATTGTCGCGCGGAGGGTGCTTCGAGATGCGAAGCCTGGAGTTAAGCCCCTTCCCATCGCTGTCTCATATGTCGTATTTGCCACCTTTCAGGACATAGAGAACGCTCATGCATCGCGTCGGGTTTGTGACGTTCGCGGGTTTTGGATCGATGGGGCTCGCGGGGCTCAGTGCGTTCGAAACCGCAAACCTCACCAATGGGGAACGAGTCTACGAGATCACGCTCCTCTCCGAGACCGGAGGCCTCGTGCCCTGCTCGACGGGGTTCTCGGTCATGACCGAACCATTCACAGACACCGTATTCGACACCTTAATCGTCGGAGCAACGCCGCGTCTCGACGACCCGATGCTCGGTGTCGTGGCCTTCATCCGACAAAGCCGGAAGACCGCGCGGCGCGTTGCCGGGCCCTGCACCGGTGCGTTTCTGCTCGCCGCGGCTGGCGCGTTGGACGGTCGTAGAGCTACCACTCACTGGCTGTTCGCGCGCGAGCTTGCAGCGCGCTATCCGGAGCTCACACTGGATGTGGATCGCATCTACATCGTTGATGGCCCGATCTGGACATCGGCAGGCGTGACCGCGAGTATCGATCTCACCTTGGCGATGGTAGAGAAAGATCTCGGCGCCGAGATAGCCCGCGAGGTCGCCCGCAAAATGGTGGTCTACCATCGCCGCGCCGGCGGCCAGTCGCAGTTTTCAACCCTGCTGGAACTAGAGCCCAAGTCCGACCGCATTCAACGGGCTCTGGATTACGCAGGCCGAAACTTGAAAAAACCGCTCTCGGTGGACGAGCTGGCCACGGCGGCGGCATTAAGCCCGCGGCAATTCAGCCGGGCATTTCGCGCTGAGACAGGCCAGTCGCCGGCGAGAGCGATCGAGCACTTGCGCGTCGAAGCTGCTCGCGTGCTGATCGAACAGGGCCGCCACGCCGTGGACGCAATCGCCGAGCAGGCCGGTTTTGGCAATCGCGAGCGCATGCGCCGCGCTTTCTTACGAACGATCGGCCAGCCGCCGCAGACGCTTCGGCGAAATTCCAGGGCTATGTGATCGTACGTCTAGGCACTCATCGGCCGGGTGTCCGATATCTTCCAATGTCCGAAACGGGGCATGAAGACCAGTTCCCGCCGCCCAGCCTGAATGACCGCTGTCGTTAGGTGAAGAGACCTTCGCCGGGATGCGCGGCAAGGACGAACATGCGCCGATAGCGGTCGTCCGTCTGGCCATCCAGGAGCAATGCCGCGCCGCGCTCGCCAACTG
>VAZF01000519.1 GCA_005888425.1 Alphaproteobacteria bacterium | reverse complement strand
ATAATGACGGTCTGCGTTCTGGTGCTGTCCCTGATGATCTGCGCCTGGCTTGTCGCGATGCTGCCGGCGATCCGGCGGCGTGTCGGCGCCGTCGCAGCGGCCGAGACGCGGCGCGGCTCGTTCCTCGTCGAGACGATCCACGGCATCCGGGCGGTGAAGTCGCTGGCGCTCGATGCGCGGCAGCGCCACCAATGGGATGTGCATTGCGCCGATGTCGCCGAAAAGCGCTATGCCGAGGGGCTCCTGTCGAATTGGGTGCAGACCATTGTGCATCCGCTTCAGATACTGATGACAAATGGCGTCATCGCCATCGCGGTTTACCTCGCGCTGGTCAACAAGGACCCGATGTATATCGGCGCCATTATCGCCTTCATGTTGCTGACCAGCCGCGTCGTCGCGCCGATGATCCAGGCCTCGCAGGCGATCGTGCAGATCGACGAGGCCCGCGTTGCGGTAAAGGGCGTCGCCGACATGATCAACCGGGAAGCAGAAGAGGGCCGCTCGGGCCGCGGCATCCGCTCGCCCTTGATCGGCCGCGTCGAGTTCAGCGAGGTGACGTTCCGCTACGAGGGTTCTTCGACCCCGGCGCTCGATAAGGTGTCATTCGCGATCCCCGAGGGCACGGTTTTCGGCATCATCGGGCGCAGCGGCTCGGGCAAGACGACGGTCACGCGGCTGTTGCAGCTGCTGCACAGCAACTACCAGGGGCTCATCAAGATCGACGGCAACGATCTCCGCGAGATCGATGTCGATCATCTGCGCTCGAGCCTCGGTGTCGTGCTGCAGGAGAACTTTCTGTTCCGCGGCTCGATCCGCGAGACGATTGCCGCCTCGAAGCCCGATGCGAGTTTCGAGGAAATCGTGCAGGCGGCGCGGCTCGCCGGCGCCGAGGAGTTCATCGAGCGCCTGCCGCGCGGCTATGAGACCTTTATCCAGGAGGGCTCGACAAACCTGTCGGGCGGCCAGCGGCAGCGTCTCGCGATCGCCCGCGCGCTGATCGGCGATCCGCGCATCCTGATCCTCGACGAGGCGACGAGCGCGCTCGACGCCGACAGCGAGGCGATCGTCAATGCCAACCTGCTGCGCATCGCGCAGGGCCGCACCCTGATTATCATCTCGCACCGCCTCTCCTCGCTGGTGAATGCGGATGCGATCCTCGTCCTCGAGCGCGGCGGCGTTTACGATATCGGCGCGCACGAGGAATTGCTCGACCGCTGCGACATTTACAGCGGCCTCTGGCACCAACAGCACCGGCACCTCATTACCAGGTCTTCGACGCATGAAGTCATTCCGTTCCCGAGCGCGGCGCAGTGATCCCGCGCCGGACCAGCTGGTCCGGCTGTTTCAATCCGAAACCGCGGAGATCCTCGAGAGCCCCGAGCCCTTCGGGGTGCGCGCGACGGTCTATGTCCTCGCCGGCTTTATGGTCGCGTTGCTCCTGGTCGCGGTTTTCGTGCGGCTCGATCGCGTCGTCTACAGCAGCGGCCAGGTCGTCACCACACAACCGACGCTCGTCATCCAGGCGCTCGACCCCTCGCTCATCAAGACGATCGAGGTGCGCGAAGGCGAGCGGGTCAAGGCGGGCGAGGTTCTGGCGACGCTCGACCCGACCTTCGCCTCGGCCGATGTCAGCGCGCTGAAATCGCAGATCGCCAGCCTCGATGCTCAGATCGCGCGGTGCGAGGCGGAACTCGCCAAGGGTCCCTATCTGCCGCCGCCGACCACCGATCCGGCGGCCACGCAATACGGCCAACTGCAGAAATCCTATTACACGCAGCGCAAGGCGCAGTTCGACGCTCAGCTGCACGCCTTTGACGAGCAGGTCGCGCAGCTCAAGGCGACGGTCGCAAAGCTGCAAAACGATCAGGTGCGTTACGGCGACCGCGCCAAGCTCGCCAAGGAAGTCGAGGACATGCGCGCCACGCTGGCGGCCGCGCAGGTCGGCAGCCGTCTCAACCTCTTGACCGCAACCGACACAAAGACTGAGCTCTTGCGCAACGCCGAATACGCCCATAACAGCCTGCTCGAAAACCAGCATCAGCTTGAATCGACGATCTCGAACCGCGATGCCTTTATCCAGCAATCGCTGGCGCAGACAAGCCAGGAGCTTGTCACCGCGCGCGGTCAGCGCGACACCGCGCTGCAACAGCTCGAAAAGGCGACAAAGCACAAGGATCTCGTGCGCCTCGAAGCGCTCGAAGACTCGGTCGTCCTGAAGATGGCGAAGCTGTCGGTCGGCTCGGTTCTCAAAGAGGGCGACCCGCTGATGTTCCTCGCCCCGCTGCGCTCGCCGATGGAGGCCGAGGTCAAGATCACGACCCACGATGTCGGGTTCATCCGCCCCGGCGATCCGGTCAAGGTCAAGCTCGATACCTTCAACTTCATCGAGCACGGCATGATCGAGGGGACCTTGCGCTGGATCAGCGAAGGCGCCTTCACGGTCGACGACAATGGCGCCCCGGTACAGGAACCCTATTACAAGGCGCGCGTCGCGCTGAACGATGTCAATCTGCGCGATGTTCCGAAGGACTTCCGCC
>VAZF01000518.1 GCA_005888425.1 Alphaproteobacteria bacterium | reverse complement strand
CGCTGGTAACAGCGGCGGCGCGACGGTGCGGCCGCTTAGCGCATCGTCGGCATGACGTATTCGGCGCCGGCGCGGATGCCGGTCGGCCAGCGCGCCGTCACGGTCTTGAGGCGCGTGTAGAAGCGCACGCCCTCGGTGCCGTAGACGGCCATGTCGCCGAACAGCGAGCGCTTCCAGCCGCCAAAGCTGTGGAACGCCATCGGCACCGGGATCGGCACGTTGACCCCGACCATGCCGATCTGCACGCGGCTGGCAAATTCACGCGCGGCATCGCCGTCGCGCGTAAAGATCGCGACGCCGTTGCCGTATTCATGCTCGCTGGCGAGCTTTGTCGCCTCGTCGAACGTATCCGCGCGCATGACCGACAGCACCGGGCCGAAGATCTCCTCTTTGTAGATGCGCATGTCGGGCTTGACGTCGTCGAACACCGAGCCGCCCATGAAGAAGCCGTTCTCGTAGCCCTGCAATTTCAGGCCGCGGCCGTCGACGACGAGCTTGGCGCCTTCCTTGACGCCGAGATCGATGTAGGAGCGCACCTTGTCGTAATGCTGCTTTGTGACGAGCGGCCCCATTTCGGCCTCGGGGTCGGTGCCGGGGCCGATCTTCAGCGCGCGCACCCGCGGCACCAGCTTGTCCATCAGCCTGTCGCCGACGCCGCCGACCGCGACCGCGACCGAAACCGCCATGCAGCGCTCGCCGGCCGCGCCATAGGCCGCGCCCATCAAGGCGTCGGTTGCCTGGTCGAGATCGGCATCGGGCATGACGACCATGTGGTTTTTGGCGCCGCCCAAGGCCTGCACGCGTTTCCCGACCGCGGCGGCGGTCGTGTAGATGTATTCGGCGATCGCGGTCGAGCCGACAAAGCTGACGGCGGCGATCCCGGGGTGCTGCAGGATCGCGTCGACCGCTTCCTTGTCGCCGTTGACGACGTTGAAGACACCGGGCGGCAATCCGGCCTCGGCGAGCAGCTCGGCAATACGCAGCCCGGCCGACGGGTCGCGCTCGGACGGCTTCAGGATAAAGGTGTTGCCGGTGGCGATCGCCATCGGAAACATCCACATCGGCACCATCGCCGGGAAATTGAACGGCGTGATGCCGGCGCAGACGCCGAGCGGCTGGCGCACCGACCAGCTGTCGATGCCGCGCCCGACCTGCTCGGTGAATTCGCCCTTCAACAGATGCGGGATGCCGCAGGCGAACTCGACCACCTCGACACCGCGAGTGATCTCGCCCTGCGCGTCCGAGAAGACTTTGCCGTGCTCTTCGGAGATGACCCGCGCCAGCGCATCGTGCTCCCGCGCGAGGATTTCGAGAAACTTGAACAGGATCCGCGCGCGCGTCAGCGGCGGGGTCGCCGCCCAGCCGGGAAACGCCGCGGCGGCGGCTTTGACCGCGCTATCGACATCGGCGGCGCTCGCGAAAGCAACGCGCCGGACCTTCTCGCCGGTCGCCGGATTGAACACGTCGCCGCCGCGCCCGCTCGATCCTTGGACGCGCTTGCCGTTGATGAAATGGGAGATGTCGCTCATGCGCTCCTACCCGCCGGCTGGAATGGCTCTTCGCACCATCATAAAACGGCGCGCTCGCCACGGTCAGGAGATTTTCTGGAGCACCGATCCCGTGCCTGGGACAAACCCGGCCAAAGGAGATCTCGAACGCGAGTGCGAAGCTAGAACCCGTGCACGGCCGAATAGACCGACAAGACACCCCAGACAAAAAAGGTCCCGAGACCGGTCCAATAGAACAGCCGGTACATAGCTCCCCCGCAACGAACCCCCGCCGCCAACGAGCGGCCTCACTGATCCATTATAGGCGCAACGCCGCACGCGTTTCCCCGAAGGACTGTTCGAATGCTATTTTTCGCCGGTCAGCCTCGACCATGCCGCGATTTCGCGGGAAAGTCGCCGCCGCACCACGGAGCAGGCCCGATATGGCGTTGAGCGATGCCGCTTCGCGGATCCCGGTGACGGTGCTGACCGGGTTTCTCGGCAGCGGCAAAACGACGCTGCTCAACCATGTGCTGAAGCAGCCCGGCATGGCGGCGACCGCCGTCATCGTCAACGAGTTCGGCGAGATCGGCCTCGACCATCTCCTGGTCGAGAGCGCCACCGATGACGTCGTCTTGCTCAACAGCGGTTGTCTCTGCTGCACGGTGCGCGGCGACATCGTCAACACGCTGACCGATCTCTTCGTCAAGCGCGTCAAGGGGCGGGTGCCGTATTTCACGCGCGCCGTCATCGAGACGACCGGGCTCGCCGACCCGGCGCCGGTATTGCACGCGCTTCTCTCGGACCCGATCGTCGCCGAGCGCTACATGATCGACGGCGTCGTGACGACGGTCGACGCGGTCAACGGCGCCGGCACGCTCGACCGCCAGATCGAGGCCGTCAAGCAGGCCGCAATCGCCGATCGGCTCATCATCACCAAGACCGATCTGGCCGACACCGCTTCGGTCAACTCACTCCGCGCCCGCCTCGCCGCGCTCAATCCCGGCGCGCCGCAGCTTTATGCGGCGCAAGGAGCGATCGATGCGAGCGCGCTGTTC
>VAZF01000603.1:934-4175 GCA_005888425.1 Alphaproteobacteria bacterium | reverse complement strand
CCGGCCCTGCGCCTCGACGAGGCGACCTATGGCTGGGTCGACAGTGCCCTTGCACTGATGGCGCGCATCAAGAAGCCGGAATTTCTCGCCGGCATTCGGACGCCGCTCCTGCTGGCGAGCCCCGGGCGCGAGATGGTCGTCTCGCCGGCGGCGCAGCGTCGCGCGGCGCGGCTGTTGCCGGATTGCACGCTGGTCGAATTGCCCCAATCGAAGCACGACCCATTTCTCGAGCACGACCGGGTGCGGGCCTATTGGTTTGCCTGCATCGACCGCTTTATCGCCGAGCGCGTGCTAAAGCCCGTCCACTAAAAAGCCGTCTCCCGCAATGCGGGAGAGGGGAAAAAAGGCGATCAGTTTCGCGGCGCGTGCTTTGACAGGATCCGCTGCAAGGTGCGGCGGTGCATCTTGAGGCGCCGCGCCGTCTCCGACACGTTACGCTCGCACAATTCGAAGACCCGCTGGATATGCTCCCAGCGCACCCGGTCAGCCGACATCGGGTCCTCGGGAGGCGTCGGAGTCTCGCCCTCCTGCGCCAACAGCGCCCGCTCGACCGCATCGGCGTCGGCCGGCTTTGGCAGGTAGTCGAGGGCGCCGGCCTTTACCGCCGCGACCGCCGTGGCGATGTTGCCATAACCGGTCAGCATGACGATACGCGCGCCCGGGCGCGCCGTCCTGACGGCGCTGACGACATCGAGACCGCTGCCATCGCCAAGCCGCAGATCGACGACCGCAAAAGCGGGGGCCTGCGCCGTGGCCGCGGTGGTGCCGGCGGCGACGCTTTCGGCTGTCGAGACGATAAAGCCGCGCCGCTCCATGGCACGCGCCAGCCGCTGGCAGAGCGGCGCGTCGTCATCAACGATGAGGAGCGTCCGGTCGCGTTCGGACAGGCCGCGGAGGGGCGCGGCCTCAATGGTATCGGGACCCGCGGGCCGGGTCCGGTCGGTCGTGTTCATCGGGGGCAGCTCTCTTCGTCTGTTTTCAGCAGCCTAGCCGCCTGCGGCATTTTCGGCTGCGGCATTCGATCGCGTTTCCGCCTCCAGATTGGCACGGTTCCAGGAAATGACAACATGCGCGCCGCCTTCGACGAGATTATCGAACGTCAGTTCGGCGCCGCTGCGCTCCAAGAGGCTCTGCGCGATAAAGATGCCGAGCCCCATATGGCTGGCCTCGCCGGCTCGGGTCGAGAGGTAGGGCTCGCCGAGACGCCCGAGCAGATGGGCGGGAAAGCCGGGCCCGTCATCGGCCACCTCGACCGTGACGATGGCCGCATCCCAATAGATCGTGACGCTGACCTCGCGCCGGGCGAACTGCACGGCGTTTTGGATAAGGTTGTTGAGCCCGTGCATGATCTCCGGGCTGCGCCGGACCAGCGGCTCGGCTTCCGGCGGCGCAGCGGTTGTCGCGAAAATCAGCCGGACCCGCGGGTCGCGGTAGTTCTCGCCGGCGGCCTCGACCAAGGCCGAGATCGGCAGCCGTTCATAGGGCGAGGCGCTGTCCTCCGCCGGCTGCTGCGTCAACTCGGCGAGGATCCGCCGGCAGCGCTCGCTTTGCGACAGGAGCAATGTCGCGTCTTCGAGATGCGGCGAGTCAGGGGGCAATTCCCGCGCCAATTCCTTGGCGACGACAGCGATCGTCGCGAGCGGGCTGCCGAGCTCATGCGCCGCCGCGGCCGCGAGTCCGCCGACAGCCGAGACCCGCTGCTCGCGCGCCAGGGCAAGCTGGGTCGCCGCGACCGCATCGCGCAATCGGCGCGCCTCGGCGGCGACGCTCCAGGTATAGGAGCTAATAAACACGGTCGCGACGACGAGCGCGGTCCAGATGCCGAGCACGAGTTGCGGCGGAAATTCGGGCGGCGGCCCGCTCCAAGGCAGCGGCACATGCCACAATCCCAGCGCGGTGATGATTGCGACGGCGAAGATCGCCAGCGCGATGACGGGCGGCCGCGACAGAATCGTAGCCGCTACGGTGACCGGAGCCAGGATCAGGATCGCGAATGGGTTTTCGAGGCCGCCGGTCAGGTACAACAGGAGTCCCAGCTGCAGCAGGTCGTAGCCGAGGAAGAATGCGGCCTGCTCCTCGCCGAGCCGGGTCGCGGCCCGGTGGTGAAAGGCGAAGAACAGGTTCAGCGCGGCCGAGCAGGCGACGACCCCGAAGGTCGGCAAGAGCGGCAGCGGGAAATCGAGGATATTGTGCACGACGACGAGCGCCAGCGCCTGGCCGGCCACCGCGACCCAGCGGATCCGGACGAGGCGGCGCAGGCTGATCCGGTCGAAGGCCGGGCGCGGCTCCGGCGGCGTCATCCGGTTTGGTGAATTCACCGGGCGTTCTCCTCCGGCTGGTGCGCAGGGCTTTCTGGACGAGGATAGACCTTCAGCTTGGCGAAAGCCGGCCCCATCCGAGCGCAAGCAACGCGAGCAGTCTAGTGTGGTGGATTTGAAGTTCCCATCATTTCGATGGCAGCCGCGTTTGGGAACTTCAAATCCAAACCGCACTAGATTTCAACGAGTTGCTAATGTACTTTCGAATCCGAAATTCGCCCAAGCCAGACCCGAGATACAGCGAATTTCGGATGCGGCACACTAGCGAAGCATAGCGTTCATTCAGCTATGGAACAGGAACGCCATGCGGTTTCGTCAGTAGCCCGCCCGCCTGCGCCGGGCCATATAGGGGCGATGCCCGAGCCCGTCATCCTCGTCGACAACCTGGTCAAGCGCTATGGCACCACGCTGGCGGTGGACGGGATCAGCTTTGCGGTCGGGCGCGGTGTGACGACGGCGCTCCTCGGCGGCAACGGCGCCGGCAAGACGACGACGCTGGCGATCCTCTTGGGCCTGTTGCTGCCAACCTCCGGCTCCGTGCACATCTTTGGCGAGGATGTGCTGCGGCATCGCTACCGTGTGCTGCCGCGGATCAATTTTTCGACCCCCTATGTCGACCTGCCGCACCGCCTGACCGTGCGCCAGAACCTGACGATCTATGCCCGGCTTTATGGGGTGCCGCGCCGCGAGGACCGCATCGCCGCCTTGGCTCAGGACCTTCAGATCGAGCCGTTGCTCGAGCGGCCCGCCGGCAAACTCTCGGCCGGCCAGAAGACCCGGGTCGCGCTCGCCAAGGCACTGCTGAACGAGCCCGAGCTCTTGTTGCTCGACGAGCCGACGGGGTCGCTCGACCCGGACACCGGCGATTGGGTGCGCGGCTATCTCGAGGAATACCGCGCCCGTACCGGCGCGACGATCATGCT
>VAZF01000603.1:0-814 GCA_005888425.1 Alphaproteobacteria bacterium | reverse complement strand
CCGGCCCGCATCTGGGCGATGCTGCTGCGCTATCTCTACATCCTGCGCAGCTCCTGGCCGCGCACGCTGGAACTCTTGTACTGGCCGACCCTGCAGATGCTGATCTGGGGGTTCATGAGCCAGTTCCTCTATCAGCACAGCAGCTATGTCGCGCGCGCCTTTGGCGTGCTGCTGGCGGCGGTGATGCTGTGGGATTTGCTGTTCCGTTCCCAGCTCGGCCTGTCGATCTCATTTCTCGAGGAGATGTGGGCGCGCAATCTCGGGCAATTGTTCGTGACGCCGCTGCGCCCCTATGAGTGGCTCCTGTCGCTGCTCGCGATGAGCGTCATCCGGGTGACGATCGGCGTCGTGCCGGCGGCATTGCTGGCGATCCCGCTGTACAACTATTCGATCTTCGCGATGGGGCTGCCGCTCGTCGCCTTTGTCGTCGTGCTGGCGGCGATGGGCTGGGGCCTCGGCTTGGCGATCTGCGGCGCGATCCTCCGCCACGGCATGGGCGCGGAAAGCATGGCCTGGACCGTCATCTTCGCGATCGCGCCCTTGAGCTGCGTCTATTACCCCGTGACGACGCTGCCGGGCTGGCTCCAGCCGGTGTGCTGGGCGCTTCCCTCAACCTATGTCTTCGAGGGCATGCGCGCGGTGTTGTTCGGCGGCGGCTTCCGCACCGATTTCTTCCTCGAGGCCGCCGCGCTCGACCTCGTCTATATCGCGGTCGGCGCGGCAATCTTCTTTATCGCCTTCCGCGACGCCCGCCACCGCGGTGCTCTCTTACAGATGGGCGAGTAGCCGCCGCCTTTTGCCGCACCAAGTTGCG
>VAZF01000602.1 GCA_005888425.1 Alphaproteobacteria bacterium | reverse complement strand
CGCCGTGGCTGACGATCGTCGATCACCCGCTGGTGCAGCACAAGCTGTCGCTGATGCGCAAGCGCGACACCAGCACCTCAAAATTCCGCTTGCTGATGCGCGAGATCAGCCTGCTGCTCGCTTATGAGGCGACCCGCGAGCTGGCGCTCGAAGAGACCGAGATCGAGACGCCGCTCGAGTCGGCTCGGCTCCCGGTGCTAGCCGGCAAAAAACTCTGCCTCGTCTCGATCCTGCGGGCCGGCAACGGCATTCTCGACGGCATGCTCGATCTGATGCCGTCGGCGCGGGTCGGCCATATCGGCATTTACCGCGAGCCGCGCACCCTGCAAGCCGTCGAGTACTATCTGAAGCTTCCCGACGATTTGCCGGGGCGCGATGTGATCCTCGTCGACCCGATGCTCGCGACCGGCAATTCGGCGGTCGCCGCGATCTCGCGGCTGGTCGAACTGAAAGCGCGATCGATCAAATTCGTCTGCCTCGTCGCAGCGCCCGAGGGCGTCGCCCAAGTCCATCGAATTTTTCCGGAGGTCGCAATCGTCACGGCGGCGCTCGACCGCTGCCTCAACGACCACGGCTATATCCTGCCGGGGCTGGGCGACGCCGGCGACCGGCTGTTCGGGACGAAATAAAGCGGGAACGCCTCGGATCAGCGGCTGCCGGCGCGTTGCCGCCAGGCGGCCCGCCATTCCCGCATTGTCGCGACAAATTTCGCGCGCTGCGCCGGCGAGAGCGCCGCGAGCAGCTCGACCGTCTGTGACGTCGTGTCATGCTGAATCGCGCGCCGTTTCTCGGCCGCCTCGTCGAAGAGGCGCTCGACCCGGCTCATATCCGGCTGCGGCTTGGCCAGCTCTTCCCAGGCCGCGCTCATCAGCGGATCGGTGTCCTGCCGCATCTGCTCGGTGCGGTTGCGGATACCGCCGACATAGCGGTCGAAAGCGGCGCGCTGCTGCGCATCCAGATCGAGCTCCGCCGCCATCTGGCGATAGCGCTCGGCGAGATCCTGCCGCGCCGCCGGCGGATGCAACCGGCTCCATACCGCGCCAGCGACGAAACACAAATTCAACACCAGCGAGACCGCGAGCAATGCGACCCAGAGCCGGGAGCGCCGCGGGCCAGCATCGGTGCGGCCGGCCGTGACCACGCTCACGTCCGCATGCCCTCCGTCAGGTCGCGGACAAAGCCGCTCGACGGCTCCAGCATGTCGCGCACGAGGCTATCCTCGGGCGACTGCACCGCCGGCCCGAAGGCCGTGGACGTCATGCTGCCGAGATCAAAGCCGAGCCAACTCGCGATGACCAAGGCTGCAGCCAGCCCTGCCCAACGCGCGACCCCGGGAAATGTGGGTCGTAGCCGGTACCGCCGCGGGAATGGAATAATCCCTGCTGTTCCAGCGGGTTTTTCGTCAACAAGGGCGCAGGCGCGAGCGATGAGATGTGCCGGCGCGACCTCGCTTGTCAGGCTGCGTTGTGCGAGAGCACGGACGGCTGCGACATCGGCCGCGGCTTCGGGATCCTGCGCCACATGCTCGGCCACCCGCTCGTGCTCGTCGGGATCGAGCCGGCCATCGACAAAGCCGGCCAGGTCAAGAAAGCGCTCGGGTTCGTTCTCGGGAATGTCCGCCGCCGAGCTGCGGCGCCACAGCTCACGCTCAGCGGTCCCCAAGCCCGGATCTCTGGCACCGCGCTGATCGTCTATTCCGGCCATGACCGTTCTACGACGCTGGTTGCCAAAATATCCCCGGCGACGTCCATGTCGCGGTCGTACAGCATGGCCAGAATCTCGCGCTGGCGGGGCGACAGCAGCGCCTCGGGCAGTTTGAGCCGTTGCACCGGCTCGACCGGATCGATCGCCAATTGCGCTTCCGGCACGGCCTCGATCGGTACCGCCTCGGCCCGTCGCCGGCGTAGCCCGTCGCGAGCTGTGCTGCGGGCCACAATCGTGAGCCAGGTCGAGAGGGAGGCCCGCGCCGGGTCGTAGCTGCGCAGCAACCGGAAATCGTCCTTGCATAACCGGAGGAACGCTTCCTGCGTCAGATCCTCCACCTCGGCCTGGGCCATCGCGACGCCGCGCACCGCGGCAACGACGAGTCCGCCATAGCGCCGCACAAAGGCGTCCCACGCCACCTTTTCGCCCCGCAATAATGCCTCGGGGAGGCTTTCCCGCGCCAATCAGCCCGTCCTGACGGCGTAGCGGCATCGGAGACAACCGGGCGGGGACGGCGGTGCCGCGGATGAGGCGTCACAACGCCGCGAAAAAATCATTTCCCTTGTCGTCGACGACAATAAAGGCGGGAAAGTCGACGACCTCGATGCGCCAGATCGCCTCCATCCCGAGCTCGGGATATTCGATCAACTCGACCTTTTTGATGCAGTCCTGCGCGAGCCGCGCCGCCGGGCCGCCGACCGAGCCGAGATAGAACCCGCCGTATTTCTTGCAGGCGTCGCGCACCTCCGGCCCGCGATTCCCCTTGGCGAGGGTGACAAAGCTGCCGCCCGCCGCCATGAACGGCCCGACATAGCTGTCCATGCGCCCGGCGGTCGTCGGGCCAAACGAGCCCGAGGCGTAGCCCTCCGGCGTCTTGGCCGGCCCCGCGTAATAGATCGGGTGGTCCTTCATATATTGCGGCAGCCCCTCGCCGCGATCGAGCCGCTCCTGCAATTTGGCATGCGCGATGTCGCGCGCGACGATCAGTGTCCCGGACAGGCTGAGCCGGTTTTTGACCGGGTATCGCGACAGGGTCTGCCGGATCTCCGCCATCGGCCGCGCCAGATCGATCGGCACGACCTCGCCGCCGAGCGCTTTGTCGGTGACCTCTGGCAGAAACCGCGCGGGGTTGGTCTCGAGCGCTTCGAGAAAGACGCCCTCGGCATTGATCTTGCCGAGGATCTGGCGGTCGGCGGAACAGGACACGCCGATGCCGATCGGCAAGCTGGCGCCGTGCCGCGGAAGGCGGATCACGCGGACGTCATGGCAGAAATATTTCCCGCCGAACTGCGCGCCGATGCCGAGACCGCGGGTCAATTCCAGGACCTCGGCCTCGAAATCGCGGTCGCGATAGGCCTGCCCGTATTTGTTGCCCGCGGCCGGGAGTGCGTCGAGATAGCGGCAGCTGGCAAGCTTTACGGTTTTTAGATTCATCTCCGCCGAGGTGCCGCCGATGACGATCGCCAGATGATAGGGCGGACAGGCGGCAGTGCCGAGGGTGCGGATCTTCTCGTCAATGAATTTGAGCAGCGATTTCGGGTTCAGAACCGCTTTCGACTGCTGATACAGAAAGCTCTTGTTGGCCGAGCCGCCGCCCTTGGCGATGAACAGGAAATCGTATTCCTCGCCGGGCTCGGCATAGATGTCGATCTGCGCCGGCAGATTGTCGCCGGTGTTGACCTCCTCATACATCGACAAAGGGGCCACCTGGCTGTAGCGCAGATTGGTCTCGGTGTAGGTGCGGCGGATGCCCTCGGAGATGGCGGCGGCATCGTCGGCCCCGGTCCACACCTGCTGCCCCTTCTTGGCCATGACGATCGCGGTGCCGGTGTCCTGGCACATCGGCAACACCTTGCCGGCCGCGATGTTGGCGTTCTTCAGCAGGTCGAGCGCGACGAACTTGTCGTTGGCCGAGGCGCCGGGGTCGTCGAGGATCGTACGCAATTGTGCCAGATGGCCCGGCCGCAGCAGATGCTGGCAGTCGACGAAAGCCTGGCGGGCGAGCAGGGTCAGCGCATCCGGCGCGATCTTGACGACGCGCTCGCCCTCGAAGCTGGCGGGCGAGACGAAATCGCCGGTCAGCTTGCGGTAAGGCGTATCGTCCGCGCCCAGCGGAAACAGCTCGTGAAACGCGGCATCACTCATGTGCTGCTCCAAACGAATGGCGGCGGCAGCATCTTCCTTTCCGCCCCGAGGTCAAGCCGGGCGGACTTTTTTTGGCCCTCTCCGCGCTGCCGGCGAGAGGGTGCTTCCTACTCAGCGCTTGCGGAAGCTGTCGAGGGTGACGATCTCGGCGGCCGGGCGGTCCTGGTCGGGTGATGGCTCCGCTGCAGGCTTCGGGGCGGGCAGGCTGCCGACCGCTTTCGGCTCGGCGGCCGGCGGCTCCGCGAATTCCAAGGCGAAATTGACCGACGGATCGGCAAAGCTGCGGATCGCCGCAAAGGGGATCGTCAGCCGCTCCAACTGCTTCTGGAAACTCAGCGACACCGAGAACGACTCTTCGCCGATCTCGAGATCCCAGAACTGGTGCTGCAAGACGATCGTCATCTCTTCCGGAAAGCGCTCGCGCAAACTGTCCGGGATGACGACTCCGGGCATCCCCGTCGCAAAGCCGATATAGAAATGATGCGCGCCGCGCGGTCCTTCCTGCGCGACCCGCGCCAGCGCATCGCGCACAACCCCGCGAAGCGCCCGCTCGACCATCTTGTCGTACTGAAACAGATCCTGCGCCACCGCCCCTCACCCGCACTCAGCGACCCGCGTAGGAGGATAAAGTGAGGGGCTTCTGTTGCCCGGTGCCCCTCGGACCGCGAGTTACCTGTTAGCTTCACCCTGTGAAGGGTTAGGCCGCAAGTGCCTCATGTGCGAAGTTATCGTTCGCAGCTAAGTTTTGACCCGATAACGGCGGTATCATACCGGGCGACGGTTCTTGTCTTTACCACGCGCGTCGAGCCTATTTCGCCCCCGTAGAGGCCGGCTCCAAATCGTATTCTGGAGCCGGCGAATTGGTGGAGGCGCCGGGTACCGCCCCCGGGTCCGCAACGCTTATTCCACAAGCCGTTTATCGCCATAGTCGGTTGCCCGACA
>VAZF01000601.1 GCA_005888425.1 Alphaproteobacteria bacterium | reverse complement strand
TTGGCGGCGGCGAGCGCCTCGGTCAGCTGTTCATAGGGCCGATCGTCGACATCGACGAGACCAAAATTATAGTCCTCGCCGTCGGCGCGGCCGCCTTTCGGATGGTCGTAATACTGAAACCAATGCGTCCCGACGATCTCCGGCAATGCCGCGAAATTACGCGTCGCCGCCGCCGCGCCCTGTGCCCGCTCGGCTTGCGTTTCGACCGTCATCAGATGGCCGTTATTCGTGTTGCCGGTGCGGTTCTCGCGCGCTGCGAAGAACCACTCGGTGATCAGCACCGGCTTGCCGCCCGACAGCTTTTCAAGCCCGCCCAAGAAATAGCGCGCGAGCCAGCCGTCGCCGGCATCTACATTGTAGTTGATCGCGATCGCATCGACATGCAGCGCCATCGCCTTGACCGCCGCCGGATCGTAGTAGATCGGCAGCCGGTCGCCAAAATAGAGCGCGTCGGGATCGGCGGCGCGGATCGCGCGCTCGGCGAGCGTATAATAGCGCTCGGCGACGATGCCGGCCCATTCGCGGACCGCGGCGATACCATGGCTGTCCGGCCGCAGCGCGGTGAGCTGCCGGGCGTCGAGCAGTCCATCCCATGACCCGACGCCTTCCGGCGGGCGGAAATCCGCCGTGAAGCGCGCCCAGTCATCGCCGTAATGCCGGCGCAGCATCGCGACCCAGCGCTGCTTTGTGACATTGTCGGCCGGCTTCATCGAGAAAAAGCCGAACAGCGCGCCGGCCCACCAGCCGACCTCATTGTCGGAGAAATAACCGATGCGATAGGGCGAGCCGCGATAGGGCGCGACGAGATCGCGGGCCAAGCTCATCATCCGAGCTTCGGTGTCGGGCGAGAACGGGTCGAACCAATGGAATTTCGCGAGCCGCCCGAGTTCGAGGTTGATGACCGTCGGCAGCCGTAATTCCTGCGGCGGCAGTGACCAGCCGCCGGCGCTGTTAAAGCCCCAGTCGTTCAGCCGGCGCCGCGTGGCCGCGGCCCAATCGGCGATCGTCGGGGCGAATTTCTGCCAATCATAGCCGGTATAGGCTTGGCCGAGCTTTCCGTGCTCGCCATTGCCGCCATCGAGAATGTTGACCCCGAGACTATAGAAGCGGTGGCCGCACGGCGTCTTCAGCCACTGGGCGCCGTCCTCGCTCGCCACGGACCAGCGGCTTGTCGGCGCGTCGTCGAAATCGCAGGCGAGCGCGGGGGCGGCTGCAGACGCCGCCAGCAAGGCAGCGAGAAGAATCCCCCCGGTGCGCGGCACGTGTCCGGCCGGCCGAACTTAGGGGCCGGGCGGCGGACCCATCGTGCCGCCGACGGTCAGCCCGTCCATGCGCAAGGTCGGCTGACCGACCCCGACCGGCACGCCCTGGCCGTCCTTGCCGCAGGTTCCGACCCCGTCATCGAGCCGGAGGTCGTTGCCGATCATTGTGACCTTGTTCATCGCGTCGGGGCCGTTGCCGATCAGTGTCGCCCCCTTGACCGCCGGGCCAATCTTGCCGTCCTCGATCAGATAGGCTTCTGACGCCGAGAAGACGAATTTGCCCGAGGTGATGTCGACGCTGCCGCCGCCGAAATTGACCGCGTAGAGGCCGCGCTTGACCGAGCGCATGATCTCCTGCGGGTCGTGCTTGCCGGCCAGCATATACGTGTTCGTCATGCGCGGGATCGGCGCATGCGCGAAGCTTTCGCGCCGGCCGTTGCCGGTCGGCGCGACGCCCATCAGCCGCGCATTCATGCGATCCTGCATGTAGCCCTTCAGGATCCCGTCCTCGATCAGCACGTTGTAGGCCGAGGGCGTGCCCTCGTCGTCGATCGTCAAGGAGCCACGCCGATCGGGCAAGGTGCCGTCGTCGACCACGGTGACGCCCTTCGCCGCGACCTGCTGCCCGATCTGGCCGGAGAAGGTCGAGGTCTTTTTGCGGTTGAAATCGCCTTCGAGCCCGTGCCCGACCGCCTCGTGCAGCATGACCCCGGGCCAGCCCGGCCCGAGCACGACCGTCATCTCGCCGGCCGGGGCGGGCACCGAGCCGAGATTAACCAGCGCCTGGCGCAGCGCCTCGTCGACCTGCGCTCGCCAATTGGCCGGATCGAGGTAGTATTCGTAGCTGACGCGCCCGCCGGCGCCGTGCGATCCGGTCTCCATCCTGTCGCCTTCGCCGACGACGATCGAGACATTCAGGCGGACGAGCGGGCGGATGTCGGCGGCGCGGCGGCCGTCCGGCCGGATGATCTGCACCGCCTGCCAGACGCCGGAGAGCGAGGCCATGACCTGGCGGACCCGCGGATCGCGGCTGCGCGCATAGGCGTCGATC
>VAZF01000600.1 GCA_005888425.1 Alphaproteobacteria bacterium | reverse complement strand
CAGGCCAAAGCCCTGCGTCGTATCGAACGACGCGCTCTTGATGCGGCCATCGTCGAGCGCGACGCTCTCGGATTGGCTGTATTCGAGAAACAGCTCGCCGTCATCCATGCCGGACAGCGCCTCGCCGACCAATTTTTCGACGCGGCCCGGTTCCATTCCCGTGCGCTCGAAAAACAGGTCGTTGGTCACGGCAAGATTGCTCATTCGGCGGCTCCGGGCTGCGGCATCGGTGAATATGCCGCAAATATGGTCGC
>VAZF01000599.1 GCA_005888425.1 Alphaproteobacteria bacterium | reverse complement strand
ATAACAGGATGGCGGCTGGCGCGAGTCTGTCTCCTGGCGGGGTTGGTGCTGATCGTGCTCGCGGCCGTTTCGGCCGGCTGGGCCCAACAACCGCATCCGTGGCAGCTCGGCATGCAGCCGCCGGCGACCCCGGTCAAGGAACGCATCCACTTCCTGCATAACGACATTCTGATGCCGATCATCACGGCCATCACGGTGTTCGTGTTGGGCCTCCTCGGCTATGTGATGTTCCGGTTTCACCACCGGCGGCACCCGATCCCGACCCGCACCTCGCATAATGCGGTCGTCGAGATCCTGTGGACGGTGATCCCGGTTCTGATCCTCGTCATCATCGCGATCCCATCCTTCAAGCTGATGTACTACATGGACCGGGCGCCCGACGCCGAGATGACGATCAAGATCACCGGCAAGCAATGGTACTGGACGTACGAATATCCCGATCAGGGCGGTCTCGCCTTCGACAGCAATATCGTCGAAGACAAGGACCTAAAGCCCGGGCAGCCACGCCTGCTCGCAGCCGATAACCCGCTTGTAGTGCCGGCCAATACGACGATCCGGGTGCAGGTCACCGGCGTGCCGGACGGCGTCATCCATAGCTATTACGGCGAGTGCAACCAGATCTGCGGCATCAACC
This sequence comes from Alphaproteobacteria bacterium, assembly GCA_005888425.1. Taxonomy (GTDB): domain Bacteria; phylum Pseudomonadota; class Alphaproteobacteria; order ATCC43930; family CGMCC-115725; genus DATARH01. The sequence continues at coordinate 2,335 of VAZF01000599.1, read as the reverse complement.
ATTCCCGCATGCCGATCGAGGTCAAGGCCGTGTCGCGGGCCGATTTCCAGAACTGGCTGGCGCAGGCGAAGAAAAATGCGGGGCTGACGCCGGACGACGCGGCCTCTCGCGATCATCACCAGCAAGTCGCGGCGGCGCGCCCCGGACCCGCGCCGGCTGCACCTGATAAGGAAGAGGCCTCTCGATGACGTACGGGCATGATGCTCACACCGCCGGCGCCGAGCACGCGGCGCATGATCATCGGCCGGGCTTCTTCACGCGCTGGCTGTTCTCGACCAATCACAAGGACATCGGCACCCTCTACATCTGCTTTGCGATCTTCGCATCGGTGATCGCGGGGGCGCTCTCCGTCGTGATGCGGGCGCAGCTGATGCATCCGCACAACGACCTGATCCCGGACGAGCAGCTCTATAACGTCATCATCACGGCGCACGGCCTGATAATGGTGTTTTTCGTGGTGATGCCGGCGACCTTTGGCGGGTTCGGCAATTGGTTTGTGCCGTTGATGATCGGCGCGCCGGATATGGCGTTCCCGCGCATGAACAATGTCAGCTTCTGGCTCCTGGTGCCTTCGTTCCTGCTGCTTCTCGGCTCGACGATGGTGGGCGGCGGCCAGGGGGTCAACGGCGCCGGCGCCGGGGTCGGCTGGACGATCTATCCGCCGCTCTCCGGGGCATTGCCGAGCGGCCATCCCGGCCCGTCGATCGACATGGCGATCTTTGCGCTGCATCTGGCGGGCGCCTCGTCGATCATGAGCTCGATCAACTTCATCACGACGATCTTCAACATGCGCGCGCCGGGCATGACCTTGCACCGCATGCCGCTGTTCGTTTGGTCGATTTTGGTGACGGCGTTCCTGTTGCTGCTGGCATTGCCGGTCCTCGCCGGCGCGATCACGATGCTGCTGACCGACCGCAATTTCGGGACGACCTTCTTCCAACCGGCGGGCGGCGGCGACCCGATGCTGTTCCTGCATCTGTTCTGGTTCTTCGGCCACCCCGAGGTCTACATCATGATCCTGCCGGCCTTCGGGATGGTGTCGCAGGTCGTCTCGACCTTCTCGAAGAAGCCGATCTTCGGCTATCTCGGCATGGCCTATGCGATGGTCGCGATCGGCGGCATCGGCTTTGTCGTTTGGGCGCACCACATGTTCACGACCGGCATCACGGTCGATACGCGCGCCTATTTCACGGCCGCGACGATGGTCATCGCGGTGCCGACCGGGGTGAAGATCTTCTCCTGGATCGCGACGATGTGGGGCGGCTCGATCGAGTTCAAGACGCCGCTGCTGTGGGCGATCGGGTTTATCTTCCTGTTCACGCTCGGCGGCGTGACCGGCGTCGTGCTCGCCAATGCCGGTGTCGATTTCGCGCTCCACAACACCTATTACGTCGTCGCGCACTTCCATTACGTGCTGTCGCTGGGCGCCGTGTTCGGCCTGTTCGCCGGCTTCTATTACTGGATCGGCAAGATGTCCGGGCACCAGTACAACGAGACCTTCGGCCAGATCCATTTCTGGACCACCTTCATCGGCGTCAATCTGACCTTCTTCCCGCAGCATTTCCTCGGGCTCGCGGGGATGCCGCGGCGCATCTCCGATTATCCCGAGGCGTTTGCCGGCTGGAACATGGTCTCCTCGATCGGCGCCTTTATCTCCTACGCCTCGACCTTGTTCTTCATCTTCATCGTGTTCCACACTTTCGCGTTCGGGAAACGGGTCGGCGCCAATTACTGGGGCCCGGGCGCGACGACGCTCGAATGGTCGCTGTCCTCGCCACCGCCCTTTCACAGCTTTGAGGAAGTGCCGGTGATCGCGCCGGCGCCGGCGGGGCACTGACGGCAGCGCGCGGCAACGGCAGGCGGCGGAACCCGGCGTGAGCGAGTTACCTTCGACCCTCATCACCCGCATCGGCGGCGGCGCCTCGGTCGGCGACTACGTCCAGATCCTGAAGCCCCGGGTCATGTCGCTCGTCGTGTTTACCGGGTTTGTCGGGCTCGCGGTTGCGCCCGGGCACCTTCACCCCGTGCTGGCGGCGATCGCCGTCCTGTGCATCGCGGTGGGCGCGGGCGCCTCGGGCGCGATCAATATGTGGTACGACCGCGACATCGACGCGGTCATGCGCCGGACCGCGCAGCGCCCCTTGCCCGCGGGGCGCATGGAGCCGGGCGAGGCGCTCGGCTTTGGCATCGTGCTGGCGGTCGGCTCGACGGTCGTCATGGGGCTGGCGGTCAATTGGGCCGCCGCCGCGCTGCTCGCCCTCACGATCGCCTTCTATGTCTTCGTCTACACGATCTGGCTGAAGCGGCGGACGCCGCAGAACATTGTGATTGGCGG
>VAZF01000598.1 GCA_005888425.1 Alphaproteobacteria bacterium | reverse complement strand
CCCTCCGCGTTGAACAGCTCGCACAAGCTGGCGCCGTCGAGCCGCGCCCCTGGGTAGACCAGCTTGGCGCCGTTCATCGGCGCGGTGTAGGCGGTGCCCCACCCGCAAGCGTGAAACAGCGGCACGATCGGGCAGACGACATCCTGCGCGGTCATTGGGATCGCATGCGGCATGGACGCGCCCAGCGCGTGGAGGACGGTCGAGCGATGCGTGTAGAGCACGCCCTTCGGGTGACCCGTCGTCCCCGAGGTGTAGCAAAGCGAGGCGGCGGTGCGCTCGTCGAATTCCGGCCAGACGAAATCGCCGTTCTCGGCATCGACCAGCACGTCGTGAGGAGCGAGCACCGGGAACGGCGCCTCCGCCTCGTCGAGCAGCACGATGCGGCAGTCGGCGGGGAATTGCGGCCGCAATTTCTCGATCAGCGGGATGAATGTCGTGTCGACGAAGAGCAGGCGGTCCTGCGCGTGGTTGACGATGTAGACGATCTGCTCGGGGAAGAGGCGCGGGTTGATCGTATGGCACACCGCGCCGATGCCGGAGATCGCGTAATAGAGCTCGAAATGCCGGAACGTGTTCCAGGCCATCGTGCCGACCCGGTCGCCGGGCTCGATGCCGAGACGCAGCAGTGCCTGCGCCAATTGCCGCGAGCGGCGCTCGGCCTCGGCATAGGTGTAGCGGTGGATCGAGCCGTCGACGAGCCGCGACACGATCTCGGTGTCGGCGTGGAAATTGGCCGCATGCTGGAGGATCCCCGAGATCAACAGCGGCCGCTCCGACATCAACCCGCGCATCGCTTCCTCCCGCCGGTCAGGCTTTAGGGGCAAGTAGACGCGTCTGCGCGGCCGATCTCAAGGGGGCGATGGCAAGCCAACCCAAAGGGTTGCTTGCGGAAACCCCGACACCAGTTACATTCCGGCAATGCTTTGCGGCGCATAGTGGCGGGTCGCCGGCCCAATGGGCCCCGCCAAACAGGGAGGACAATGGAGGCCTCGATAAAACGGGGCGGCTGGATCGGGCGCGTCGCGGCTTGGGCGCACCACCGCCACAGCCGCTGGGCCCTGGGGGCGATCGCCTTTCTCGACAGCTCGGTATTGCCGGTGCCGCCCGATATCCTGCTGGTGCCGATGGCGCTGTTGCGCCCGGAGCGCCTCAAATCGTTTCTGCTGATCTGCATCGTCGGCTCATCGCTCGGCGCGGTTCTCGGCTATGTGATCGGCTACGCGTTGTGGAGCACGGTCGGGCTGCCGCTGGTCGAGTTCTACGGCTACACCGAGAATTTCGCGAATTA
>VAZF01000597.1 GCA_005888425.1 Alphaproteobacteria bacterium | reverse complement strand
ATCACGCCACGCTCACCGTGGCAGAACGGTCATGTCGAACGGCTGATTGGCTCGATCCGACGCGAGTGCCTCGACCATGTCGTGGTGTTGGGGGAACGGCACCTCCGCCATCTGTTGGCGAATTACGCCACCTACTACAACCCCGCTTCATTACACCCATCACTCTATGCCATTGAAGAGAAGAGATTTTGTTGATCAGGATGCGGTCCCGAGGGGTGTTTTGCCCGGTTTCGGGTGCGATGGACCAGCGCTTTCGCCGCGGTGCTGTCGAGGACAGCGTGGCTGAGGATCCAAGGTCCGTCCGGCAAGGGGTGTAGCGCGTCGATTTCGCCGCACTCGGCGGCCAAGCGCAAGGTCTTGGAACTGATCTGCAGATAGGCTGCGGCCTTGCTCAGATTGAGCCACGGCTCTTGACCTTGCTCAGCCGGACAATAGACCGGGATCTTGTGATGCGATCGTAGCGCCGTCACTCGTTCCCGGGTCCAGCGATTACCACGGCCCGTGGTCAGCTTGTTGCGATTGAGAATGCCGGCGATCAGTTCATCATTGGCGATAGAGACAAGCTGTCGAACGGCGGTGACAATATCCTGAGATGTGCTGTCGCGCTGCCCACGCCGACGTCTGGGCAAGCGCAACTCCGTGTGAATCCCACCCATCCAGTGGAGGAACAGGATGATCTCGCCGGCCTCGGCGTCGACGTCGGCGACCACTTCCTTGATCACCGCGCGGACGATCCGTTTCTTCAGCCGCGCATCGGTCGTCGGCGCTTGCCAGACCGTTTGCAAGTCATCGGCGAGGGTCACGAAAGATACTGCTGAGAGTTCCGACTGAGGCGGCGTCGCCCTATCGTGAGCGGCAATGCGCGTCTCCATCTCGCTGACACGTGTCAATGCCCGGTTCCAGCGTAGTTCCAGCTCTGCCGCCACCAGACGATTGGTGGGATCGGCCGCGTCATATTGTCGGAAGGCGCGATCGGCGGCGTAGCGCATCGCTTCCAGATCCCGAAGCAAGGCCTCGCGGATCTCGTCGCGACGCGTCGCTCGCTGAGCATCGGCCTCGATTGCTGCGGTAATAGCGCTCGGCTCAACAACCTTCAGGATCGCCGCTTCAATGGCATCGTCCACCCGCAAGCCCCCGAAGGCGATGCAACGCGGCTCGCCATTGTCGAGCCAGCCCCGGCTGCAGCTGTAACGAGGAATATCGTGCTTTGCGCCCGTGTAGCGGAGCGTGAGCTTGCGCCCACAGCGGTGACATCTGATCAGACCCGCAAGCAGCGCATCACCGTGCTTGGCGGCGCCGTGATGCCGGCTATTCGGGATGTTGTCGCTGACCATCCTGCGGATCGCCTCCGAGCGCTCCCAGTCGACATAGCCCTCATGCGTGCCCGGGTGCAATGCTAGCCATTCCTCGCGCGGCTTGCGGCGGCTCCTGGAACAGGCCATGACCCCGTCGTAGTGCACGGTGACGCTGGTCTTTCCATAAGCGTAGGCGCCGCCATAGATCGGGTTCGTGATCATCCGATAGATGCTGGAATAGCGGGGTCTGCGCCATTCGACTTCGCCATTGCTCTGCTTCGCGGGCAAATTGAGGCCGTGTTCGTGGAACCATAGGAGCGCCTGGCGCGCGCTGCCCAGTTCGGCGACCTTGTCAAAGACCAGTTCGATCGCTCCCTGTACCCGGCGATCCGGATCCTTCTCGAAATGGTCGTCCACCTTCACGAAGCCGACCGGCGCGGCAACGATGAGTTCACCCCGTCTCGCCTTTTCGTAGCGGGCCGACAATGATCGTTGCCGTAAGAGATCGAGCTCATACTCGTTGAGGCTCCCCTTCAGCCCAAGCAACAGTCGGTCATTGCCCTGGCGCGGCGCGTAGACCATCTCCTGGTCGATCAAGACGGTGTCAACCACACGGCACATCTCGATCAGCTGCTGCCAGTCGCGGCTGTTGCGCGCGAAGCGGGAGACTTCGCGGGCCGCTACCGCGCCGACCTTGCCGAGGCAGACCTCGGCCACCATCCGTTCGAACCCGACGCGCGTCACGCCACCCGCGGCTGATCGCCCGAGATCGTCGTCCACCGTGTCGACCTCGGACCAGCCGAGCGCGACAAGCCGATCCCGCATGGCGTACTGCAGCGCCTGGCTCTCGCGACTGTGCAGAACCTGGTGGGCCGAAGACTGCCGCACATAGAGAATCGCTTTGCGTGCCAGATGGTGCGGCTTGATCTTGTCAGACATCACCGCGCCTTCCCGTCGAGCTGGGCCCGCGATCGCGGGCTTGGTGGTCGATGAGGAGGCGCGCCATCAGACCGGTCACCGTCTCGCGGGTCTTCTCCGGCAGCTGTTGCCACGCCAACTCCGGGGTTGGGTGCTTCGAGCCTGGCAGACCGAAAAGATCTAACTGCTTGACGACGGCTTGATGGCTGGGTGGGCGGCGGTACTTGTGTCGCACGGGCAGCTCCCTGGTTCAGGTTGCAGGAGCTCCTCCCTGCACTAGAAGCAGAGGCATTCGATAGAGGGCCGCCGCACAAGCCCGTACCCGACGCATCCGCAAGACACGTTTTCAAGGTTATGAGCGCCGCAGTATCGACACGCGGTGACGCCGCCATGCGGATCGCCAGGCATGCCGCGCGGTCGAACATCCACTGCGGCAGCTCAAGCCAACGCCGTGATGCGTCGCCATCCGGACTGCAGCGAAGGACGCCGCCGGCTCGTTGCTCGATCACCTCATGGACATGAACAACACGCCCGAACCACGGATGCCACTGGTAGAGAACCTCGAGTTCCTCGATCTTATGGGCGTTATCTCGTCGCCTTGTAGAGCCTAGTGCAGCCGCAATTGCACATGACCGCCGACAATGCCGAAGGGGTTGCGGCCTTCCGGGAAAAGCGCAAGCCGAAATTCATCGGCCGCTGACCACCGCGTCGCAGCGGCCCTCACTCGATACGAATTCCCGCCTCCCTAGCGACCCGAATCCACTTCGGGATTTCGTTGTGAATGAGCGAGGCGAGAAGGGCCGGCGAGCCCCCGACCGGCTCGCCGCCGATCGCGGCGAACTGCTTCACTGTATCCGGCTCGTGGACAATGCGATCGAACTCGGTGCTGAGGCGGGTTATCACCGAGCTAGGGGTACCGGCTGGCGCCACGAC
>VAZF01000596.1 GCA_005888425.1 Alphaproteobacteria bacterium | reverse complement strand
TTTCCTTCAGGATGCGCTGCGCGATCTCGCGCTGCGCCGGGGTCAGCGTCTCTTCGACGCCGGCAAACCACGGCACCGCCGCGGCGATCGACAGCGCGGCCGCCTCGCTGATGTGCTTCCCCGCGATCTTGACCGCGAGCGCCTCGGGCTTGAGCCGCGCGCCGTCGCACACCTCGCAGGTCTTGTCGTTCTGATAGCGCCCCAATTCCTCGCGCACCCAGGCGCTGTCGGTCTCGCGATAACGCCGTTCCATGTTCGGCAAGACGCCCTCGAACGGCCGCTCGGTCGTGTATTTGCGCACGCCGTCATCATAGGTCATGCGGATCGTCTCGCCCTCCGAGCCGTAGAGGATGGTTTTCCGCATCTTCTCCGGCAATTCCGCCCAGGGCGTGTGCATGCTCTGCTTGAAGTAGCGCGCGATGCTTTGCAGCGTTTGCCCGTAATAGGGCGAGGAGGAATGCGACCACGGGCTGACCGCGCCGTCATGCAGGCTGCGGCTGTCGTCATGCACGACGAAATCCGGGTCGAAATACAGCTTTGTGCCGAGCCCGTCGCAGGAGGGACACGCGCCGAACGGGTTGTTGAACGAGAAGAGGCGCGGCTCGATCTCGGGGATCGTAAAGCCCGACACGGGACACGCGAACTTCGCCGAAAAAATCGTCTGCTCCCCGCTATCCGCGTCCTCGGTCAGCGCGATGCCGTCGGCCAGCCCGAGCGCGGTCTCGAAGGAATCGGCGAGCCGGCTGGCGATGTCCTCGCGCACGACGACGCGGTCGACGACAACTTCGATATCGTGCTTCACATTCTTGTTGAGTGCCGGGACGGCCTCGATCTCGCGCATCTTGCCGTCGACCTTGACGCGCTGAAATCCGCGCTTCTGCAGATCGGCCAATTCCTTCTTGTATTCGCCCTTGCGGCCGCGCGCGATCGGCGCCAGCAGAAACAGCCGCGTGCCCTCCGGCATCGCCATGACGCGGTCGACCATCTGCGACACGGTCTGGCTGACGATCGGCAGCCCGGTCGCGGGCGAATACGGCACCCCGACCCGCGCCCATAACAGGCGCATATAGTCGTAGATCTCGGTCACCGTGCCGACCGTCGAGCGCGGGTTGCGCGAGGTCGTCTTCTGCTCGATCGAGATCGCCGGCGACAGCCCCTCGATCGAGTCGAGATCGGGCTTCTGCATCAGCTCGAGAAACTGCCGCGCATAGGCCGACAGGCTCTCGACATAGCGGCGCTGCC
>VAZF01000595.1 GCA_005888425.1 Alphaproteobacteria bacterium | reverse complement strand
CGTCAAGGGCGCCTGGGGCACCGGCGAGCGCGACGTCTTGGCGCGCTTCCCCGATCTCGTGACCTGCCGCGCGATGGGCGAGGGCTTCACCTGGGACACGCAGGACCGCGCCCGCGATATCGCGGCCGCGCGCGCCGCCTGGGAGTTGGCGACAGCGATGATCGCCGACCCCTCCTACCGCATGGTGCTGCTCGACGAACTCAATATCGTGCTGCGATACGGTTATCTGCCGCTCGACGAGGTCATGGCAGCGCTCACGCGGGATCGAATTCTGATGACGCGCGCCTTGATGCTGCAGGGCACCGGCTCGGATGTCGGGAAATCGCTGCTCGTCGCGGGCCTCGCGCGTGTGTTTACGCGGCGCGGATTGAAGGTGCGCCCGTTCAAGCCGCAGAACATGTCGAACAACGCCGCGGTCACCGCCGAAGGCGGCGAGATCGGCCGGGCGCAAGCCTTGCAGGCGCGCGCCTGCGGCGCGCCGCCGGCGATCGACATGAACCCGGTATTGCTGAAGCCGCAAACGGACGGCATGGCGCAGCTGATCGTCTGCGGCCGGGTGCATTCGGCGCTGTCGGCGCGCGATTATCGCGCGCTCGCGCCGTCGCTGTTGCCGCAGGTGCTCGCGGCCTTTCACCGCCTCGCCGCATCGGCCGATCTGATCCTCGTCGAAGGGGCGGGCAGCCCGGCCGAGATCAATCTGCGCGCCGGCGACATCGCTAACATGGGCTTCGCCGAAGCCGCTGACGTGCCGGTCGTGCTGATCGGCGACATCGAGCGCGGCGGTGTCATCGCGCAGTTCGTCGGCACACATGCGCTTCTCTCACGCTCCGAGCAAACACGGCTCGCCGGCTATGTCGTCAACAAATTCCGCGGCGACCCGCGCCTGTTCGACGGCGGCATCGCGGAGATCGGCGAGCGCACCGGCCTCGCCTGCTTTGGGGTCGTGCCGTATTTCGCGGACGCTGGCCTCCTCCCGGCGGAAGACTCGATGGCTTTAGCCCCTCACCCCAACCCTCTCCCCGCGGGCGGGGAGAGGGAGTCCGGCGTGCAGTGGAGGACGGGTGAGGGGCATCGCGTCAAGATCGCCGTGCCGCTCTTGCCGCGCATCGCCAATTTCGATGATCTCGATCCGCTGCGCGCCGAACCCGGTGTCGACCTCGTGCTCGTGCGCCCGGGGCAGCCGCTGCCGCGCGACGTGGCGCTCGTAATCCTTCCCGGGTCGAAAGCAACCTTGGCCGATCTCGCCTTCATGCGCGAACAGGGCTGGGACATCGACATCCTGGCGCATCAGCGTCAGGGCGGACACATCCTCGGCCTCTGCGGCGGCTATCAGATGCTCGGCCGCCGGATCGCCGATCCGGACGGCTGCGAAGGACCGCCCGCGGAGATGCCTGGGCTCGGGCTGCTCGACATCGAGACCGTGCTCGGCGGCGACAAACGGCTGGCGCAGGTCACCGGCCATGAGATCCCGACCGGGATGCCGGTGTGGGGCTACGAGATGCATCTCGGGATTACCATCGGGCCCGGCTTGAAGCGACCGATGCTCGATCTCCACGGCCATCCCGATGGCGCGGTCAGCGCCGACGGCCGGGTCATGGGGTGCTATCTGCACGGGCTGTTCGCAAGCGATCCATTCCGCCGCGCCTTTCTCGCGCGCTTCGGTACGACTCCTGGCGCCATCGAATACGAGCCGATGATCGAAAATGTGCTGGACCGGCTCGCCGATCACCTGGAGCGGCACCTCGATGTTCCGGCATTGCTTGCCGCGGCGCGGCCGCCGCGCCTCACCCGGGCCGCGTGACATGCATCGCGAGCCACATGCCGAGAATTATGCCGGCCAAGAGCAGGCAGGCGAGGGCATAGAGACGCAGGGCGCGCGCAATATCGGCAGCCCGCGCCAATGGCGTGCCGGCACCGATCCACGGATCCTCGACGCGTTCCTCGGCATAATCACGCGGCCTCGCGGATCATGATCACCAGCGCTCGATCCGCGCGGCATCGGCCGGCGAGGACGGCACCCGCGGCGAGCAGCAGCCCGCTGATCGGCGCCGGCAGCAGATTGAGAATATCGTCGAGGCGTGCCGCCGCCCAACCGAAGCTGCGGTAGCGCGGGGTGCGGTGGCCGATCATGCTGTCGAGCGTGTTCGCCATCTTGTAGGCGAACAGGCCCGGCAAGCCGAACAGCAGATACCAGAACACGGGCGCGACGACGCCGTCGCTGAAATTTTCGGCGAGGCTCTCGATTGCGGCGCGCGCGACACCATGCGCATCGAGCCGCAGCGGGTCGCGCCCGACGATATGCCGGACCGCCTCGCGCCCAGCCGGCAAGCCGCCCCTTTCGAGCGCGAGCACAACAACCGCGACATGTTCATAGAGCCCGCGCTGCGCCAAGAGGATGCCGATAACGAATGCCTCGACGAGCGCGCCGAGTACACTGCCGCGGCACAGCCACTCGATCCCGGAGCCGATCGCCGCCGCCATGCCGACCAGCACGACGACCGTGACAATGCCGCGCTCGCGCCGAATCCGGTCGCTGCGGCTCGCGCGGTTGAGCTTGCGGTCGAAAAAAGCGATCGCTTGGCCGGCGAGCACGACCGGGTGCGGGATATGCGCGAACACTGCCGGCAGATCACCGAACAGCGCATCGATCGCGAGACCGACCAACAGCAACAGCAGCACATCGTGGTCGCTCAGCGATATCATCGGATCGGCAATCTGGGTTATGCCGCCGCGGTGAGCAACCGCCAAAGGGTAGGGGAATGAACGACACCGCGGTTTTGCTGTGCGGCCATGGAAGCCGTGATCCCGACGCAATCGGCGAGTTCGAGGTGGCCGCCGCCGCGTTGCGCCGGCGCCTCGCATCGCCGGATTTTGCGACGGGCTATCTCGAATTCGCGCGCCCGACGATCCAGCAGGGACTCGCCGGCTTGGCGGCGCGCGGCGCGCGGCGGATCCTCGCGGTGCCGGGCATGCTGTTTGCGGCGAGCCATGTCAAGAACGACCTGCCCTGGGAGATGAACAGCTTTATGGCGGGCAATTCCGGTATCGAGGTCAAGCTCGGCCGCGATCTCGCAATCGACCCGAAACTGCTCGCCGCCGCCGCGGATCGCATCGCCAGCGTCGCGCCGGATGGTCGCGAGGACAGTGTGCTGGTCGTCGTCGGGCGCGGCACCAACGACCCCGACGCCAATTCCAACATCAGCAAGATCACCCGGATGTTGTGGGAGGGGATGGGGTTCGGCTGGGGCGAGACGGCCTATAGCGGCGTCGCGCATCCGCGCGTCGACGCGGCGCTCGACCGCGCCGCGCGGCTCGGCTTCCGGCGGATTGTCGTGTTTCCGTATTTTCTGTTCACGGGCGTCCTGGTGAAGCGCATTTATGCGCAGACCGATCAGGCGGCGGCCCGCTTTCCGGGGATCGGCTTCGTCAAGGCGCCCTATTTGCGCGACCATCCCAAGGTCATCGACGCCTTTGTCGAGCGCGTTGTGGAGGTCGAGGGGGGCGACCCCAACATGAACTGCCAGCTCTGCAAATACCGCACGCAGGTCGTCGGCTACGAAGATGAGGTCGGTTTGACGCAGCAGGCGCACCACCATCATGTGCGCGGCGGCGATCACCGGCACGATCATCATGATCGCCACCATGATCACGACGACGACCATCCGCACCGACATCGCTGAACGGCATGTTCGACAGCTTTGTCATTGTCGATTGGAGCGCGGCGAGCCAGCCGAAGACCGGCCGCGACAGCATCTGGATCTGCGCCGTCGATCGAGATGGGGTGGAACGGCTGGTCGAAAATCCGCAGACGCGGCACAGCGCGAAAAATCTCCTCCGCGAATTGCTGTCGGATGCGATGGCGCGTGGCGAACGCGTGCTGCTCGGTTTCGATTTTCCATTCGGCTATCCCGCCGGCTTTGCGCAGCGGCTCGGGCTCAATCACGCGCCCCCCTGGCGCGCGGTCTGGGACGAGATCGCCGTCCGTCTGAAGGACGCGGAGAACAATAGTAATGACCGCTTCACGGTGGCGGCCGAGTTCAATCGGCGCGTGTCGAACCGCGCCTTTCCGTTCTGGGGCTGCCCGGTGCGGTTCACCGACGATTTTCTCGGCCCGAAGCACCATAACGGTCACGCCGCCGACGGGCTTGCCGAGAAACGGCTGATCGATCGCTGGATGGTAGGGGCGCAGCCCTGCTGGAAGCTCGCCTATACCGGCTCGGTCGGCAGCCAGTCGCTGACTGGCATTCCGGTCGTGCGCGCGCTGCGCGACGACCCGAGGTGGGCGCAGAGGGCCCGCATCTGGCCCTTCGAAACGGGCCTCGCTGTGCCCGATGCGGCACAGATCGTGTTTGCCGAGGTCTGGCCGTCCTGGTGGCGCCGCGATATCCGCGGCGACTACGGTCCGCCAAACGACAAGGCGCAGGTGCGCACGGTCGCCCGCATTTTTGCGTCCGCGGACGGTACCGGCGCATTGCCGATGTGGTTTGTCGGCGACCCGGACCTGACCGCCGAACAGCGCCGTGTTGTCGAAACGGAAGAGGCCTGGACGCTCGGGGTGACTCGGGCGCGACAGAGAGCTGCGCCAGCCCCCACCCCGACCCTTCCCCGCTTGCGGGGGAGGGGGGACCGGCGCGCAAGCGGCGGCCCGGTGGGGGCTGAGATCGCATCGAGAGGTCGGAAGTACAGCTATCTTCGCGATCCCGAGGCGATTTACCGCGCTTCGTTTGCGGCGATCCGCGCCGAAGCAGATCTCCCGCGTTTTCCGGCAGTACAGCGATCGCTCGCGCTGCGGCTGGCGCATGCCGCGGGTGATGTCGCTATCCTCGACGATCTCGTCTCGTCGCGCGGCGCGGTGCAGGCTGGACGGCGCGCACTTGCCGCCGGCATGCCGATCCTTGTCGATGCAGAGATGGTCGCGGCCGGCATCATCCGAGACCGGCTACCGGCGCAAAACCGTATCATCTGCACGTTGCATGAAGCCGAAGTCGCGAAGCTCGCGGCGGCGCAGCGCACGACGCGTTCGGCCGCCGCGGTTGAGCTGTGGCGACCGCATCTGCAGGGCGCGGTCGTCGCGATCGGCAACGCGCCGA
>VAZF01000594.1 GCA_005888425.1 Alphaproteobacteria bacterium | reverse complement strand
AAAATGAAGAATGAGATGCCAAGCGGCAGCAGGATGTGTTGCAGGATGAAGTTGGTGCGGAACAGCGCGTTGGCGGTGTCGAGAAAGAAGTCAGTGTATTTGAAATAGCCGAACACCGCGAGGTCGGCGACGATGCCGAAGGTCAGGAGCAGCGACACCCAGTCGCTGCGGCCGGCCTGCCGCGCGGCGGTGATGCCGCGGGCCACGAGGAAATTGAACACCGCCAGCCCGAACAGCAGCGGCACATAGATCGGGTTCCACCAGCCGTAAAAGAACAGCGAGGAGAGGAGCAGCAATCCCAGAACAGCGCGCGGCCCCGCGATCTCGAGTTTCGATTGGTCTTATGCGTCCACGGTATTCACGGGGCCGTGATCCGCTTACGTCTTTACAGGCGGTGAGGCGTATCAGCGAGAGGCCGGCGCGGATACCCATGCTGCATCGTTTCGCGGCTGCAACGACCCCTCGCAGATGGCGGCAAAATGGCAGAACGCAAGGCTCTGGAGGGGCTTACGTACAATTTGTCGCGCCGTTCCCATCGGCGGGTGAGCCTGCCGGCGATTTGAACCGCCTGAAGCGGGTGTGGTTCGGACCGCGGCGTCCTTTCGGCGACGACAGCCCGCGGCTCGCTAGGACAGCCTGGAGAGTCTCACTTGCGGTACCCGAGGATTGAACTGAATGAAGCCGAATCGTGGCAGTGGTCGCCGGCAGAACGTCTATCCCGCTGCTTTGGCGTTCAGCCGCTGCGCCAGACGCGCCAAATCGACGACAACGCGCTCATGCGTGCCGGCGCCGATCGCTTCTGTCTCGTCCGTGGCGCGGACGGTGAACTCGATGCGGCGGCCATCGACTCGTGTCACTTCGGCCTCGCCGGCGACCCGCTGCCCAATTGGCGTCGGCGCCAGATGGCGCACATCGACGCGCGTCCCGACAGCGCTCTCTCCCGCATTGAGATAAGGTTTGATCGCATTGAGCGCGGCATTCTCCATGACCATGATCATGACCGGCGTCGCGAGCACCGGCGGCAGCGCGGTGTCCTTGAACTGATTGGCGAGATGCTCGGGCCGCACAACCAGTTCGAACCGCCCCTTCGCGCCGATCGGTATCTGTTTCATCGGGGGCTCATATCTTCATGCGCGCGGTGGCGGCCTTCAGCGTGTCCGCGCTATGCCGCAGCGCGTCGCGTTCCTCCGTCGACATTTCGGGCTCGAATGTCTCAATGACGCCATCGCGCCCGAGGAGGCTCGGCAGCGACAGCGTGGCGCCGTATTGCGGCTGGTAGGAGCCGATCGGAATCACCGTGCGCTCGTCGCGTAGAATAATTTCCGCGATCCGCGCCGAGACCATGCCGATGCCGTGCTGGCTGGCGCCGATGCCTTCGATGATCGCGATATTGGCAAAACGCACTTGCTGCTCGATATCGCGGCGGAATTCGTCCCAGCCCTGGGACGCGCGCGACAGGCATTCGCGTAGCGGCCGACCCGCGATGGTGGCCGAGGACCAGACGAAAACCTCGGTCGTGCCGTGCTCGCCCAAAATCTGCGCCGAGACCGAAGCGGGGCTGACCTTGAGCCGCTGGCCGAGGTGGAACTTGAACCGCAGACTGTCGAGATAGGTGCCCGTGCTGAGCGCCCGCTGATGCCCGAGCCGGCGCACAGCATCGGCTAAGGGATCGGGCGGGTCGGTCACGACGAGCGCGATGGCCTGCGGTGCGACGGCGTGAAGCCGCGGCACGATATCCTTGTAGATGTCGACATTGGTGTCGAGCAGCCGCAGCCGGCCGGCCGGATCGTTGCGGTCAGTCGCGCCGCCGGTCTCGATTGCGGTTGACCATAATGATTTCCCGCGCGACGCGCCGCTGGACCGCGGCGGTCAAGCATGCCGACCCGACCGCGCCCGCGCCGATGATCCCGATTTTCATGCCGGTCCTCGCCTCACCGAGTTTAAGGCGGTACTCAGTGCAATCGATTCAGGCGGCGCACGAGTTCCGGGCGTCGCGTCACTCGGGATAGACCGGCTTATAGGCCTTGGCGCGAATCAGCGCGCCGACATCGTCGGGCCGCGTCACGCGCGCGAGCCCGCTGTCGAAGATCTCGATCGCGACCCGCTCGGCGACATGCAGGGAGGCTTCGAGGATGCGGCTCTGCGGCGGGTAGATGAGCCCGGTGGCCAGATCCGCTTCGGTGACCTGTTCCGCGACGGCCTGGGCGGCGGTGATGAACATATCCTCGGTGACCCGCGTGGCCTCGGTCGCAAAGATCGCCATCCCCATGGCCGGGAAGATATAGACGTTGTTGCCCTGTCCGGGCACGAAGTGCTTGCCGGCGATCTCGACCGGCAGGAACGGGCTGCCGCTTGCAAAGATCGCGCGGCCCTCGGACCAGCGATAGGCCTCTTCCGCCGAGCATTCTGAGCGCGAGGTCGGGTTCGAATAGGGAAAGATGATCGGCCGCTCGTTGATCGCGGCCATCGCCTCGATGATCTCGTGGGTGAACAATTTCGGTACCGCGCTGACGCCGATGATCGCGGTCGGCCGCAACGCCTTGACCGCTTCGACAAAGGTGCCGATCGGCGGGCGGTCCTGTGCGAAGGGCTTCTGGAAATCTGCGAGATCGGTGCGTGAGCTGACGAGGAGCCCATTGATGTCGAAGAGCGCGTTGCGCTGCCGCGCCTCGGCGATGTCGAGGCCCTCCCGCGCCATCGCGAGGCTGATCAATTCGGCGATGCCGGTGCCGGCCGAGCCGCCGCCGAGAAACAGGAGCCGCTGGTCGGTCAGCTTTGTTCCGGTGATGCGCGAGGCGGCGAGGATACCGGCGAGCGCGACCCCCGCCGTGCCCTGGATGTCATCATTGTAGGTGCAGACCTTGTCGCGGTAGCGCGCCAGTATCGGCACGGCGTTGAGGTTCGCAAAATCCTCCCACTGGATGCAGCATTTCGGGTAGAGCGCCTGCACCGCCGCGACGAACTCGTCGACAAATTCGGTGTATTCGGCGCCGCGCACCCGGTTCTGGCGAAGGCCGAGATAGAACGGGTCCTCGAGCAGCACGGTATTGTTTGTGCCGACATCGAGCACGACCGGCAGGCAGTATTGCGGCGGCACGCCGGCGCAGGCGGTGTAGAGCGCCAACTTCCCGATCGGGATGCCCATGCCGCCGGCGCCGAGATCGCCGAGGCCGAGGATGCGCTCGCCATCGGTGACGACGATAAAGCGCACATCCTTTTCCGGCCAATGGCCGAGCAGTTCGCGCAGCCGGCCGCGCGCGGTGAGCGGCAAATACATGCCGCGGGCCTCGCGGTAGATATGCGCGAATTTTTGGCAGGCCTCGCCGACCGTCGGCGTATAGACGAGCGGCAGATAGGTCGCCGGATCGGACATCAGCACGGCATAGAACAGCGTCTCGTTGCGCGCCTGCAGATCGGTCAGCACGAGGTATTTCAAGAGATCGTTATCGAGATTGGCGATCTCGGCATGGCGCCGTGCGACCTGCAACTCGATCTTCGTGACGGCCGGCGGCAACAGCCCTTCGAGCCCGTAGGCACGCCGTTCCGCTTCGGTAAAGGCGGTCCCCTTGTTAAGCCGCGGGTTGCGCAACCGCTCGTAGCCCGTGGGGTGCGCCGCTGTGGCTCCTCTCATCTCCATTCCTTTGTGCTTTCCCCCTTGGCGGCGGTTCATGCGCTCAGGCCGGGACGCTTTTAAACCGGTGCTCGTTTTACCTCGGGCAAGCCTAGCTGCGGCGCGACGATCATATCCGGCCAATGACGGCGGTCTCCCTCCGGAAAGCTCACGCGGATCCGGATCAGCTGCGGCATTGCCAAACCGTTCCATTGTGCAAGCCAAGTCGCCGGCGAGTCTGGATCCGGCGTTCCCCAATAGGCAAATTCGATGCGAGCGACACCTCGCAGCAGTTCGGTTTCGTTGGGGGGCAGAGGTGTGGCTGTCTGCTCGCGACGATGTGGAATCCACAGCAGAACCAGCTGCTCGCCCCGCAGCGCCAGAGTGATATCGGCGAGGCGCGTGGTTCCAAGCCCGGTCGGCATGTCGCCCACGAAAACGAGACGGTCCGCCGTGCCCGAGAACGATATGACACGCGATGGGCCGGCCGGATCCGCCGGTACAGCCGGAGCCAGCGGAATGCCGTCGATCAGGCTGCGTAAGATGCGGGCGGTCGAATCCAATTCCGCGATACTGCCGATCTGCCGAGCTTGCCGGCTCCACATTCC
>VAZF01000593.1 GCA_005888425.1 Alphaproteobacteria bacterium | reverse complement strand
GACGAGGAGTTTCTGCGGGCGCTGGTGCGGACGGCGCTGCAGGAGGTGCTCGAAGCGGAGATGACGGAGGCGCTGGGCGCCGAGAAGGGCGAACGGGCGGCGGGCCGCCAGGGCTACCGGTCGGGCTATTACGGCCGGACGTTGATCACGCGGGTCGGCAAGCTGGAATTGCGGGTCCCACAGGATCGAAGCGGGCGGTTTTCGACCGAGCTGTTCGAGCGCTATCAGCGTTCGGAGCGGGCGCTGGTGGCGGCGCTGGCGGAGATGTACGTGCAAGGGGTTTCGACCCGGAAAGTGAAGGCGATCACCGAGGAGCTGTGCGGCCACAGTTTCTCGGCTTCGTCGATCAGTGCAATCAACCGCCGACTGGATGACAGCCTAGCGCAATTCACCGGCCGCCCGTTGGCCGAACCCTTCCCCTATCTGATGCTGGATGCGCGTTACGAACGAGTGCGCGAGGCCGGCGTGATCGCCAGCCAGGCAGTGCTGATCGCGATCGGCATCGACTGGGACGGCCGGCGCCAAGTACTGGCGGTCGAACTCGCCAACCGCGAGAGCCGATCGAGCTGGCGGGATTTCCTGCTCGGGCTGAAGGCGCGCGGTCTGCATGGCGTCGAATTTATCGTGGCGGACGATCATGCCGGCCTGCGGGCGGCGCTGCGCGAGGTTCTGGCGGAAGCGGCCTATCAGCGCTGCTACGTGCATTTCCTGCGGAACGCGCTCGATTACGTGCCGCGCAAGGTGGACGACGACTGCCTGCAGGAGTTGCGCTGGTTATATGACCGGCGCGATCTCACCGAGGCGCGCCGGGATCTGGCGGCCTGGCTCACCAAGGGTCGGGCAAATACTCAAAGCTCACCGGCTGGGTCGAAGACAACATCGACGAGACGCTGACGTTTTACCGGCTGCCGCGGCAGCACCATAAGGTCGGGACGAAGGGATGGTCATTTCCGATCGAACAAAGGGATGCTGCTCTAGTGACTTGAATGAACCACCCACCCTAACCATGACCAATTTGCTGAACTTGACGCAGTGCGTTCGGAGAAGCTGACGATGACTTGTGAGTGAGAGTCTCACCCGGCCAAAGCCGTAGCGGGCAGGCCGGAACCGAGTCTTGCGGGCGTCGCGGCAACGCGAGGTCCGAAGCGTAGACAGGAGCCATGTAGGGCGTCGGTGTTAAGCCTCGAAAGGTTCAAGATCGCGGAGGCCGAGCTGGTTGCGTCCAGTGAAGGCAGCATGTGCGCCATCGCCAGGCGAGATGGTGTCGCTCCGCCGGGGTCGTGGGCCACGTCATGCATGGAAGGCCATCGTTGGAACCGAAGAGGCCCGACCGGGTCCGCCGGATTGGTCTCCGGCGGGGGGTGGTGGCAAGGCACAGCCGAAGCCATCATCCGAGCTGAGGTCGGGAGTCGGACTGGTTCATAGTACCGATGAAGCCGTCGAAGGAGACGAGACGCGCTGAGGGAAGGGACCAGCCCGGGGGGATCCCGCGCGTGGAGGCCAGGGTCCGGACACAGAGCCGGGCAGCCTTGCCGCCCAACCTCGCGCGGGTGAACGCGGCGGCCCAACAGGCCGCCCAGACCCGGTTCACTGGCTTGCTGCATCATGTCGACATCGCGGCGCTCGAACGGGCGTTCCGGCGACAGAAGCGGCTGGCAAGTGCGGGGGTCGATGGGATGACGGTGGCGGCGTACGAGCAGGACCTGGAGGCCAACCTCCGGGATCTCTGCACCCGCGTCCACACGCGCCGTTACCGGCCACAGCCGGTTCGGCGTGTCTACATCCCGAAAGCCGATGGCGGGCAGCGCCCGCTCGGCGTGCCGACTCTGGAGGACAAGATCGTTCAGGGTGCAGTCGCCGAGCTTCTCAGCGCCGTCTACGAGGTCGATTTCCTCGGCTTCTCCTACGGCTTCCGGCCAAGACGGAACCCGCATATGGCTCTTTCGGCGCTGCATACGGCGCTGATGAGCCAGCGCGTGAACTGGGTGCTCGATGCCGACCTTCGCAGCTTTTCGATTCGGTCGACCACGAATGGCTGCTGCGGATGGTGGCGCATAGGATCGCCGATCGGCGCATCCTGAGGCTCATTCGCCAATGGCTGCGCGCCGGGATCCTGGAGAGCAATGAGTGGCACGAGACTGACAGGGGAACGCCGCAAGGAGCGGGCATCAGTCCGCTCCTGGCCAACATCTTCCTGCACTACGTTCTCGATCTCTGGGTTCACCAGTGGAGGCGGCGGCACGCGTCCGGTCGGGTCTCGATCGTGCGCTACGCTGACGACTTCGTGATGGGCTTTGAGAAAGCGGCGGATGCGCGGCGGATGCTGGTTGATCTCAAGGACCGACTGGCCAAGTTTGGCTTGGCGCTCCACGAGGACAAGACGCGGCTGATCGAGTTCGGCCGGCTCCCGGCCTTGCGACGTCAGCAACGCGGCGAGCGGCGACTGGAAACCTTCGCTTTTCTCGGCTTCACCCATTATTGCGGGTGGACGCGGGATGGCCGGTTTATCGTGAAGCACAAGACGCAAAGCAAGCGCCTGACGCGCAAGCTGACGGCGCTGCGCCAGGAGGCATGGCGGCACATGCACGCGCCAATGGCCGAGCAGCAACGCTGGTACGCCAGCATCCTGCGCGGTCACTACGGCTACTATGGGCTGCCGAACAACTCCCGCGCGTTGAGCGAGTTTCACCAGGAGGTCCGGCGCATCTGGTTCCGCTGCCTCCGGCAGCGCAGTCAGAAGGCCCGGAGCCTCACCTGGGACCGCTTCAAAGCGATGCTCGAGCGCTTTCCCCTACCACCGCCTCGGATCACTCACCCTTGGGCGGTGCGGACGCCATGACGCGGGTGACCCTCGGGAAGAGCCGGGTGCGGGAAAGCCGCACGCCCGGATCTGTGAGGGCGAAAGCCGAATGGCTGAGCTACTCGACCATAACTCTGCGAGCTTTTTTGCACGATCGCGATGGGGAGGGTTTGATAGATCATCCTGCACCAGTGCGCCAGCGCCCATTTCTTCAGCTTCGTGAGACAGCTACATAATTTCATTTACTTACCAATGCA
>VAZF01000592.1 GCA_005888425.1 Alphaproteobacteria bacterium | reverse complement strand
TCAGCCGTGCCGAGGAGCGGCACCAAATCCACGCGCCTCAAGCCGTGTTGTTCCATCAAGTAACGCAGCACCTCGGCAGTTTTCGGTCGGCGCGGCGGCCATTTTTCTTGCTCATAGGCGGCAATCAAGCGGGCTTGCGCCGCGAGCCGCGCGGCGTCCGCGGGATCGTCAGAGTTCATCAGACCGTCGACGAGGGCACGGGCCCGGGCCAATTCCGCATCGCTGTCGATAACGATCAGGGTCGCATCCATCACACCGTCTCCGCATCGATCCGATCGTATTCCGCATGACTGCCGAAGAACCGGATCACCAAAACACCGGCACCGTATTGCAAGACAGCTACCAACCTATAGTCGTTGCCTTTGATATTGAAGACCACCCGGCTTCGTTTCAGGATGCTCGCGCGGGGATGCGAGGCCTTCACGTCCTCAGGATTGTTCCAGGTCGCGCGCTGCGCAATAGCAAGCCACACATCGTACTGCGACTGTGCGGCCCTAATTCCCCTGTCGCCGGCATGGACCGCAAAATAGCGTTCGACGGCATCGGTGCCGATGACGATCATCGGCCAGAACCGTCGCACAACATATCGATTTGTGGAAGAAGCGGGCGCTGGGACCGCCGCCTCGGGCCAGGCACACAGCCACCCTCTCCCACGGTGCGGGAGAGGGCATGCGGGAAAGAGCTGTTGCGGCCGGCTTCTATCGTTCGGGGCGGCTGCTGCCGGTGCTCGGCGATACCGAAAGCCCGACAAACTGGCTCGTGCCGTGGCGGTTCAGCAAGAGCAGGATATTGCCGTTGGCGGACGCCTCCTTCAGCTTCTCGGCGGCCTCTTGCGGCGACTTCACCGGCTGCTGGTCGACCGAGACGATGACATCGCCCGGCTCGATCCCGAGCGCGGCGGCCGGGCTGTCGCTCGCAACCTTGGTCACGACGGCGCCCTCGACATCCTTCGGGATGCGGAACTCGCGCCGCAGGCTCTGATCAATCGCCGCAAGCTGCAGGCCGAGGCCCGTCGCGCTCGGGGCCGGCCCCTTCTCCTCGGCGCTCGATTGCGCGCTGGCGGTCTGCTGCTCCTGAGGCATCTCGGCTGTCGTCGCGGCGAGGTTCATGTCCTTGCCGCCACGGCGGACGCTCAATTCGAGCTTCTGCCCAGGCGGCATCGACGCAACGAGCCGCGGCAGATCATGCACGCTCTTCACCGGTTGCCCGTTGGCGGTGAGGATCACGTCGCCGGGCTTCAATCCGGCTTTCGCCGCCGGGCTGTTCGCCGTCACGGTCGCGACGAGCGCGCCGGTCGGCTCGTCCGGGTTCATGCCGAGGCTCTTGGCGATCGCCGGCGTGATGCTTTGGATCGCCACGCCGAGCCAGCCGCGCGTCACACGTCCGTTATCTTTCAGCTGCGCGACGACGCTGTTCGCGGTGTTCGACGGCACCGCAAAGCCGATCCCGACCGAGCCGCCCGAGGGCGAATAGATCGCCGTGTTGATGCCGATGACCTCGCCCGACGAATTGAACGTCGGGCCGCCGGAATTGCCGCGGTTGATCGGCGCGTCGAGCTGGATGAAGTCGTCGTAGGGGCCCTCGTTGATGTTGCGGCCGAGGGCCGAGATGATGCCGGCAGTCACGGTACCGCCGAGGCTGAACGGATTGCCGACCGCGACGACCCAGTCGCCGACCTTGGACTCGTTGCTGTCGCCCCAGGTGACAAAGGGCAACCTGTCGTTCCCGTCGATCTTCAGGAGGGCGATGTCGGTCTTTTCGTCGCGCCCGACGATCTTCGCCTGATGCCGGCTGTTGTCCTGGAACATCACCGTGATCTTCTCGGAATTGCCGACGACATGGTTGTTTGTCACGACGTAGCCGCTCGGATCGATGATGAAGCCCGAGCCCAGGGCGACGACCTCGCGCCCGGGATTGGACCCGGGATTGGGGTTGCCGCGGTTCTCGAAAAAGCGCCGGAGAAGATCGTCGAACGGCGTCGATGGGCTGCTCTCGTCGGCCGATGGGCTGGCCCCGGCCGCGGCCTCGCCGTTGAGCCGCGCCGTGATGCTGACGACGGCCGGCAACACCCGTTCGACGAGCGGATTGAGGCTCGGCAGGTTGACCGCTGGCGCCTTCTGGACCTGCGCGGTGATGTTCTTCTCGCCCCGACTTTGCTCGCCCCGGCTTTGCGCTTCGGCCTGCGCTGGGCTCTGCGCCCGATCCTGAGCGGTCGCCAAAGACGGCGCCGTCAGCAACCCCAGCGCGACGGCGCCCGCGATCAGCGCCGACCGCGGCAGACCGGACCAACGGGCGCCAGGCACATCGGCGCGGGAGAAATCGGCGCCGGAGAAATCGGCAAGGTCCAGGTGCTGGCCAAAGCGCATGTGAGCCTCCCGTGACGGACAGAACGGCGAATCGGTGCAAGCGGCGCAAGCGGCGCAAGCGCGGCTGGCAACCGAACCAACCCGGCGGCGTGACGAGAGTTCCGGGTCGGCAATAGGGCCCGGGATCGCTCACAGGATCGTGGACGGGTGCGGCGCCCCTTTCCCGGCGTTTCCCCTAGAGGAAGATTGATCGATGACCCTGTTCCGGCCCCGCGAGACCGCCGCCGGAGCCCCTGATTTCGGGCTCCGCGGCCGGCTGGAGAGATTGTTCCCCCGCAGCCTTGTCGCGGCGGCGGGCGATGCGCTGCCGCCGACGATCTACGGCTTCATCCTGCGCCACAGCCGGCCCGAGCAGATCTACCTCGTCGTCGTCACGCTGCTGTCGTTTCCGTTTCTGTATTATTCGCTCGAATTGCCAAAGGTCATCATCAACCAGGCGATCGCCGGCAGGAACTTCCCGTGGACGATCCTCGGGATCGAGTTCGACCGCTTCGCCTACCTCGTGCTGCTGTGCTTTGTCTTTCTCGTCTTTGTCCTGATCAACGGCTGGTTCAAGTATCACCTGAACGTGCGCAAGGGCCGGGTCGGGGAGCGCATGCTGCGCCGCCTGCGCTACGATCTTTTCGAGCGCCTGTTGCGGTTTCCGATGCGCCATTTCGACCGCACCGCGGCCGGCGAGATCATCGCGATGCTGACGGCCGAATTGGAGCCGGTCGGCGGTTTTATCGGCGACGCCTTCGCGCTGCCGATCGCGCAGGCCGGCACGCTG
>VAZF01000591.1 GCA_005888425.1 Alphaproteobacteria bacterium | reverse complement strand
AAACGGCGCGGATGCTTTCGACCGAGCCGCGCTCGACCGCGCCCGCATGCACGCGCCGCCCCGCATCCTCGCCGAGATAGGCCGCCAAGAGACCCGAGGCGATGATGTGAGCCGCATCGCTCATAATCGCCAGCGATACCGCCGGCAGCACCGCCTGGATCAGCAGGAGGTCGTTGTCGTGAAACCCTTCGGGCCGGTCGGTCGCGAAGGAATAGCCGATCCCTTGCCCCCGCGCGGTATCCCCCTGCGCGAAGCTGATGAGCCCTGCGAAATAATCCGTGTAACCGGCGGCGGCGATCCGCGGTAGACCGGGGAAATCGAGCTGCGCATCGGGGCCGGCGAGACGCCGGCGCAGGCGCGGCCAGGTGCCTTCCGCGGCGGCGGCCGGCGCCTGTTCGATCAGGAGGGCAAACGCGCTGCCGGCGATCTCCTGCTCGTATGCCTCGCCGCGTTCCCGTTGCTCGGGTGCGGCCGCGCCGCTGTCGCGATGCCAAAAATACGCGTACCCCGCCCATTGCGGGTGCAATGTGCGACCGCCGGCGAAAGCCCGCGCCAGCGGCACACCGGCCGCGACGAGGCGGTCGCAAAGCCCTTCGAACAGCCGATCGGCTGCGACGCCGCGCAACCCTTCATCGACCGCCCAGCGGTAGAGCGCGATGATCCGCCGCCCGAGCGCCTCGTCGAAGCTCAGCGGCGGCAACGGCTCCATCCGGTTCATTCCCTTAGCCCAGCCGCAAGCCGGAGGGCTCGCCCGGGATCGGGTGCAGGATCTTGCCGAGATAGCGGTGATCGAGATGCTCGATTTCGAGAAAGGCGGCGTTTTCCCGCGCCGGCTTGTAGGCGCGGAAATATTGGATGATGCCGAGCGTCGCGGCGCTTTCGAGCGGCCCGAAGAGGCGGGTGCTGGGCGCCGCAAAATCGGGCTGCGCCGCCCAATGCGCGAGCTGTGCCGCATTGACGAAAAAGCAGCCGGAATGCGGGTTATCGACCCGCTGAAACACGAGCCGCTCGCCCAAAGCCGTCGCCACGATGTGGCGCTCCTCCTCGATCTGCTGCAAAGCCGGGGTGAGCGTCGGGTCACTTAGATTGCCGTCGATGTAGAGCTTATAGGGCGCTGGCTCATCGGCGATCTCGAAGCGGTTGGCTTGCAATACCGCCTCATCGCCGAATTCGCGGTTGAACCAGGCGAGCTTCTGAAAGAACAGCCCGTCGGCCAGGCGCAGATCGTCTTCGAGATAGCCGAACCAATCGTAGCGGCCGAGGCCGCTGCGCAGCACCTTGTGGCATTCGAAGCCGAGATACATCGGCTCGGCATTGGTGCGGATGTGGTTGAACGGGCAGCCTTCGAGATGCGGCACGAGATGGCTGTCGCCGGTCGTGCAGAGCGCGATCGTGATCGTCGCCCGGAGATCGGGGTTGGCGGCGTGAAGGCGCACCCCGCCACGCCCGTCGGACAAGCCCTGCGACTCCGAGAAGGTCTGCTGCAATGCCGCGAGGCACAGCCGGGTCGCCCGCACCCGCCGCTCGGCATCGCCGCCCTCCGAGCCGTGTCTCCCGCCGCCCTCTGCGGTGTAATAATGCGGTATCGCAAACAGGATGCGCATCATCGGCACCGTTCAGCGGCGGCGAGCGCGCCCGACATCGCTTGCCTGAAGCGCATCGGGCGCGCCCGGTCCCTGCTCTTACCGGTCGATGCCGCCCATGCAGAGGTATTTCACCTCGAGATAATCCTCGATCCCGTATTTCGATCCCTCGCGGCCGATGCCGCTTTCCTTCATGCCGCCGAACGGCGCGATCTCGGTCGAGATGATACCCTCGTTGATGCCGACGATGCCGTATTCGAGGGCTTCGGCGACTCGCCAGATGCGGCCGATGTCGCGGCTGTAGAAATAGGCAGCGAGGCCGAACTCGGTGTCGTTGGCCATCCGGATCGCCTCGTCCTCGCTCTTGAAACGGTAGAGCGGCGCGACCGGCCCGAAGGTCTCCTCGCGGGTGATCATCATGTCGGTTGTCACATCGGTCAGCACGGTTGGCTCGAAGAAGCTGCCGCCCAAAACGCTCCGCTTGCCGCCAATCACCACCTTGGCGCCTTTTTTGAGCGCGTCGGCGATGTGCGCCTCGACCTTGTCCACCGCCTTCATGTCGATCAGCGGTCCGATTACGGCGCCCGGCTCGAAGCCGTTGGCGACCTTCATCGCGCCGGCGGTCTCGGCGAGGCGCTTGGTGAACGCCTCATAGACGCCGTCCTGCACCAAGATACGGTTGGCGCAGACGCAGGTCTGGCCGGCATTGCGGTATTTGGACGCGATCGCGCCCTTGACCGCCATTTCGATATCGGCGTCGTCGAACACAATGAACGGCGCGTTGCCGCCCAGTTCGAGCGAGACCTTTTTTACCGTGCCGGCGCACTGCTCCATCAGCAACTTGCCGATCTCGGTCGAGCCGGTGAAGGTCAGCTTGCGGACGATCGGGTTCGAGGTCATCTCGCCGCCGATCTCCGTGGCGCCGCCGGTCACGCAGGAGAAGACGCCCTTCGGCACACCGGCCCGCTCGGCCAATTCGCAGAGCGCGAGCGCGGAGTAGGGGGTCGCGGTCGCCGGCTTCAACACCATCGTGCAACC
>VAZF01000572.1 GCA_005888425.1 Alphaproteobacteria bacterium | reverse complement strand
GAAGCCAACGCGCCGCCGAGGTCGATGAGATCATCGCCGCCTGGACAAGTCAGCACACCAAGGAAGAGGCGATGAAGATCATCGGCGAGGCCGGGGTGCCGGCCGGCGCGGTGTTCGACACGCTCGAATTGATGAAGGATCCCTCGCTCGACGCACGCGGCATCATGCAGACGATCGAGCACCCGACGACCGGCAAGGTGAAGATGCCGGCGTGGCCGGTGCGGTTCGACGGCACGCCGCCAAAGGTCAAGCCGTCGCCCCTTCTCGGCCAGCACAATGCCGAGGTGCTCGGCGCCTGGCTCGGGCTGGGCGCCGCCGATGTCGACGCGCTGAAGCAGGAAGGCATCATCTAGGCACCAATTACCCCTCACCCTATCCCTCTCCCCGCACGCGGGGAGAGGGAACGCGCGGCGGGGATGATCTCAAGGGTTCAGCCGTCAGTGCGGGGCGAGGCGCTAGAGAATTCCCTCTCCCCGCCTGCGGGGAGAGGGTGCCGAGCGAAGCGAGGCGGGTGAGGGGGATTTTGCAGATGTCCGAGCAGACGGCCAGCGCCGACAATGCGAATGCGGCGATGCGGCGGTACTGGAACGAGGTCGCGGGGCCGCGTTGGGTCGAGCGCGCCGAAATCCAGGAAGCGCGCAATATCGAGGTCGCGCAGATCCTGTTGCGCGAAGCAAAGACGCAACCGGGAGAGCGGGTTCTCGATGTCGGCTGCGGGCCCGGCGCGACGGCCTTGCCGCTCGCCGCCGCGGTCGGTCCGAGCGGCCATGTGACGGGTGTCGATATCGCCGAGCCGATGCTCGGGCTGTTGCAGCGCCGTGTCGCCGAACGCGGCATTCCCAACCTGACGCCGCTGCTCGCAGACGCGCAGACCCACGCGTTTGAGCCGGCGAGCGTCGATTTGTTGACGTCGCGGTTTGGGGTCATGTTTTTCGCCGACCACCTCGCGGCGTTTCGCAACTTGGGCAAGGCGCTGCGGCCTGGCGGCAGGCTGTGCATGGCGGTTTGGGCGGGGATTGCCGACAATAGGCATTGGCAGATCCCGTTCGAGATGATGGCGCTGGGCGATCCGGATTATGTGCGCGAGGTGCTGAATGGCGCCGGCTTTGCGGAGATCGCGATCGAGCCGACGCCGTTCCACGTCATTGGGAAGTCGGCCGCGAGCGAAGCCGAGCATGCCGGCGCGCTCGGTCCCTCGGGACGGCTCCTCGATGAAAAAGAAGCCGACCCGGCGACCCGGCGCGCCGTCGTCCAGGAAACCGAGGCCGCCTTTGCAGCGCAATTCGGCCGTGAGGGCCAAATTCGCCTGCCGGGGATGTTCTTTCTGCTAAGCGCGCGGCGCCCGGCCTGACCTGAACTTTAGCGAGAAGCTGCTGTTTCCGGTGCAGATCCCCTTCGATCCACACCGGGAGAGGGCGCTATGCCGATCCATCGTCTGTTGTTGTCGAGCGCCGCCGTCATCGCGTTGACGTTGAGCGTACCGGCGATTGCCCAGCAGCCGACCTCCGCGCCGCGGAATTCCGCCGCGCAGCAGCAGGTCAGCAAGCCGGATATGGAATTTATGAAAAAGGCCGCGATCGGCGGCATGGCCGAAGTCGAACTCGGCAAGCTGGCCCAGCAGAACGGGCAGTCGCAGCAGGTCAAGGATTTCGGCTCCCGCATGGTGCAGGACCACAGCCAGGCCGGCGACCAGCTGAAATCGATCGCGCAGCAGAAGGGCGTGCAACTGCCGGATCAGCTCGATGGCGAGCACAGGGCGATGCGCGACCGTCTCGCGAAATTGCACGGCGACCAGTTCGACCGCGCCTATATGCGCCTGATGACGAGCGACCACGACAAGGATGTGAAAGAATTCCGCAAGGAGGCGCAGACGAGCAAGGATCCCGACCTCAAGCGCTTTGCTCGCGACACGCTGAATACGATCGAGCAGCACGACCAGCTGGCGCATAATGTCGACCGCCAGCTGACATCCACGGGATCGTCGCGCGCGCCGCGCTGATCGGTTGTCGATTGATCGGTACGGCTCTGGTGAAGGTGGCTTCACCAGAGCCGGTATCAGTGTGCCATGCGCGATTGCGGACGGCCGACCAGCGGCATCATCAGAAGGCCGATCGCGAAAGCGACGCCCAACAGCATCAGCACGTCATTGTAAGTCAGCACCAACGCCTCGCGCTGCACCAGTTGCGCGAGCAATTTGAACGCGGCGCGGGTCGAGTCGCCGGAGACGACACCGTCGAGACGGTTCGCCTGCGCGTCGAGAAATTGCTGCACGGCGGGCCTTGCCGGGTTGATGTTTTCGATCAGCCGGTTCCAGTGGAAATGCAGCCGCGTATTGAGGACCGTGCTGATCGCGGCAAGACCGAGCGCACCACCAAGATCGCGGGTGAGGTTGTATAGGCCTGCCGCGTTTTTGAGCTTGTCGGACGGCATCGTGCCGAGCGCGATCAGATTAGCCGGCAGATAGCAGCACATCAGCGCGGTGCCGCGCAGGATCTGCGGCACCAGGAGCTCGTTGAAATCCGCCTGATTGGTCAGACACGCGGTCATGTACATCGCGATCGCGAAAAGACCCATGCCAAAGCCGAGCATGAGGCGGAGATCGACCGTGCGCGCGATATACGTGCTGAACGGCGACAATGCCATCTGCGCCAACCCGGTCACGACCACGGTTTCGCCGATCTGCATCGCGCTGAAGCCGCGCACCTGGGCGAGATAGAGCGGGATGACATAGGTCGCGCCGTATAGCCCGGTGCCGACGATAAAGGTGTAGAACGAACCCAGCGCGAAGTTGCGGTTGAGAAAGGCGTGCAGATCGACGATCGGCTGGTGGTAGGTCAAGACGCGCCAGAAAAACAGGACCGACGCGACGACCGAGACGATGACCGCGGTGAGGATCGTGTTGTCGGAGAGCCAATCCCAACGCGGGCCTTCCTCGAGCGCATATTCAAGGCAGCCGAGAAAGACCGCCATCAACACAAGCCCGGCGAAATCGAAATAGCGCAGCATCGAGAGATTGGGGCGGTCGATATCGATGGTCACCCACACGACGGCGGCGACCAGAATCCCGGGAACGATGTTGACGAGAAACAGCCAGTGCCAGGAGAAGGTGTCGGTCAGGAAACCGCCGATCGTCGGCCCCAAGGTCGATGACAGGTTCAGGATCAGCGAGATCATGACCATGACCGACGCCAGCTGCGGCATGCGGAATTTTGTGTAGACGACCGGAAAGACCGAGGGTGTGATCGCGCCGCCGCAAAAGCCCTGCATTGCGCGGTAAAGGATCATCTGACTGAGGGTTGTCGCGGTCGCGCAGAGCGCGCTCGCGGCGGTGAAGCCCAATGTCGCGGAAACGAACAGGACGCGGGTCGATAACAGGCGCGACAGGCTGCCCGACAGCGGCACCATAACGACATCGGCGATCAGGTAAGCGGTCTGGACCCAACTGATCTCGTCCGATGTCGCCGACAGCCCGCCCTGGATCTGGGTCAATGAGCTCGTGACGATCTGGACATCCATGATCGCCATAAAGAGGCCGAACACCATGGCGAGCACGCCGACCCAATCCTGCAGCCGCGGTTGCGGCGGCGGACCGGCGGGTGTGGGAGCTTCGGGTATAGCGGGGCGGGCCGGCGGCGCTGGTGGCGGCACAGCGGCGCGGGTCCGGCCAAGCCGCACCCGCCGAAGCGGGAAGGTCGAGGCCCAGCTCATGGCGCCGGGCGCGCTTCGGGCGAAGCCGGTCCGGCATGCGCCGCGCCGACGATCCCCTCGCCTGCCTCGACCGTGCCTTCGCGGCGCGTATCGACGGTGACCGTCACCGACAAGCCGGGACGCAGCAGCCGCAGCAGCGGCTCGTCTGCCGGAACCGCAATGCGCACCGGAACGCGCTGCACAACCTTGGTGAAATTTCCGGTGGCATTGTCGGGCGGCAGCAAGCTGAACTGGGCGCCGCTGCCGGGCGCAAAGCTTTCGACCTGGCCATGCAGGGGCCGGTCGGGGTAGGCGTCGACCGAGATCTCCGCCGGCTGGCCCGGCCGCATGCGGGTCAGCTGGGTCTCCTTGAAATTCGCCGTCACATAGACGCGCGGCAATGGCACGAGCGACAGCAGCTGCGTCCCCGGCTTGACATACTGGCCGATCTGGCCGGCGCGATTGCCGGCGATGCCGGCGACCGGGGCCCGGATCACCGTGTTGTCGAGGTCGTTCTTGGCCAATTGCAGCGCGGCGCGCGTCTGCCGTCTCGTAGCGCTGGCGGCTGGCATAGTCGCTCGTGACCAGCGCGGTGTAGCGCTTGTAATCGCGCTGGGCGCGGTCGAGGTCCGCCTCGGAGGCGCGCAAATTGGCCGACGCCTGGTCGATCATCGTCTGCTGCAATTTGAGCCGGGTGCCGTAGGTCGCGACGGTGGCTTCCTGCGTCGCGAGCACGGCTTCGGCCTGGGCCGCCTTGGCCGCGAAATCGCGGTCGTCGATGACAAAGAGAACCTGGCCGACCGCGGCCGGCTCGTTGTCGCGCGCTCTGACCTCCTTGATGTAGCCCTCGATTTTCGGGCTGATCAGCGTCACGTCGCTCTGCACGTACGCGTCGTCGGTCGCCTGCAGGAAGCGCCAGACATTCCACCAATACCAGCCGCCGCCGGCACAGACGACCAGCAGGACTAGGGCGGCGGCAATCAAAGCGGGCTTGCGCATGGGTCGGGCGACTAGACTGAACGGTTTAGTTTAGCGTAACCTCAAGATGAAAGCGCAGGCCGGGGCTGTCAATCGAAATGCCCAAAAAAGAAGCTCATCCGATGAGCATGCCGGATATGCGAGAGGAGGCCGTGGGCAAGGCCGCCCTGATCCTGCGGGGCGCCCGGCGCGCCTTTCTCGCCGGCGGGTTCGGGGCGGTGTCGATGGACGCAATCGCGCGCGAGGCCGGCGTGTCGAAGGCCACGGTCTACGCCCATTTCGGCAGCAAGGAGGATCTGTTCGGCGCGGTCGTGGCCGATGTCGCTGAGGAGCGGTTCGCCGGCTTTTCGGCGCGCGAACTCGATCCGCGCGACATCGAAGCCTCGCTCAACACGATCGCCCGCCGCTTTCTCGATCTCGTGCTGTCGCCGGAGGCGGTCGCGGTCAACCGCATCATGATCGGCGAAGTCACCCGCTTCCCCGCGCTGGGCGATGTGTTCTGGCAAGCGGGGCCCGAGCGCAACCGCCAGCAGATCGAAGGATTTCTGCGCCGCGCCGTCGAAGCCGGCTCGCTCGCGATCGACGATGTGCGGCTGGCCGCCGAGCAATTCA
>VAZF01000106.1 GCA_005888425.1 Alphaproteobacteria bacterium | reverse complement strand
ATGACAGTTTCTGCGTCATGAAATGGCGCACACCCGATTTCACGAGCAGCTGCGGCAAGGACCCGCTGTAACCGAACACATCCGGCTGCCACAGAGACACCGGCTCCTTGCCGAACTCCTCGCGGAAGAAGCGCTTGCCGTAGAGGATCTGCCGGATCAGCGACTCGCCGCTGGGGACGTTGATGTCGGATTCGACCCACATCGCCCCCTGCACCTCCCACCGCCCTTCGGCGACCCGCTGTTTGACGCCCTCGTAGAGCGAGGGGTAGTGCTCCTTGACCCATGCATATTGCTGCGGCTGGCTGGCGCCGAAAATGTAATCGGGATAGCGCTCCAGCATCGCCAACGCGGTCGCGAAGGTGCGGCCGCATTTGCGGATCGTCTCGCGGATCGGCCAAAGCCAGGCGAGATCCATATGCGCGTGCCCAGCAGCCCAGACCGTCAGCGGCGCGGCTTTGTTGCGGCGGGCGAGTTCCGGGCGCAAAACGGCGCGCGCCGCAACCGCTTCCTCTTTGGTGAAATCTCGCAACAGGTCTCCGGCTTTTTCCAACGCACGGCGCAGCTGCACCGCACGGCTGCTGTCGTCGGGCAATTGCTGCAGCAACGCGTGCAGGACCTCGAAATCGTAGTGCAACGCGTACAGCTCGGGGTTGCGGATCGCAATTGCCGCTTCCTGCAAGACGCCGTTGTTGCGCCGGATGCCGAAGAGATCGTTGGCGCCGGCCTCAACCCAGAGATCGACCGTCTCTCCGCCGTCCGCCGCGGGGCGGAACGGCACGACGCGCTTTCCCGGCTCGCCAAGCTCGCGCGAGAAGCCGGAACTGATGCTGGTCAACCCGAGCAGCGGCCGGCCCTCCGCATCGACGACGCAGCCCTCGCCGCTCAGATCGATCAGCAGCACGATTTGCTTGCCGGTAGCGGCCGGAGGCGCCGTGCCGGTGAAGTGAAACCAGGCGCAGTCGAACGCCGCCTTGCTCCAGCGCTGTCCCGGGCGCAGCGCGAGCTTGCGGCCCTGCCGGCGCTCGGCGAACGGCACCGGCTCGGGTGTCACCCAGGCGCTTGCGCGCAATCCCGCGATCGGGGTGTAGACGGCCGCCTTGATCGCCTGCTCGATGTCGCCGAACGAGCGGGGTGTCGTGACAGAAGAATCGGGCATTCCACATCATTCCCCGGCGCCGCCCCTATCGCGCAGCCCCGCTGCAACGGTTCGCGGCATAAGGTTAACGAAATCGAAAGCGGGCGCGGCTATCCGCTTCCTGTGGTCGATACGGCGGCGTTCGCCGGCTGGCGAAATCAGTATCGGCAACCGGCGCCCGCGCCAAGGCCCTGCCGGGCCATTGGCCGAGCGAGCGGAGCTCGCCGCGACAGTGCCGGCTTTCGACATGCTGCTCTACACTGCCGCGCCGCCGCCCGAGCTCGGCTTTGCGACGGCCGCCTGCTTTGGCAAGACCTGTGTCGCGCAGCGCACCGGCGGGTGCACCGCCCGGCCGATGCCGTCAACGCCTTTCCCCGAAGCGATCCGCAGTCTAGAGTCATGTTCCGCGCGGCTGGAGGCCCTGCCGGCGGGCCTCGCTCAGAACATTGCGCATTAGCCTCGCTTGACCATCGCCGCAAAGTATCGGCCGTCCCGGCTCCCGAAAACGCAGCCGACCGCCGATAGCAATCTGATGCCTTTGACAAAAGAGCGGCCGTGGGTCCTCGCCGCATTGCTCGGCGTCGTGCTGCTCTCCGTCGGGCTGCGGCTGATCCCGGTGCTGTTTCTGCCGAGCCTCAATTGGGACGACGAGATCTTCCAGGCGACCGAGCCGGCCCACCGCCTCGTCTTCGGGTACGGCATCGTGGCCTGGGAATTTCAGCTCGGCATGCGCTCCTGGATATTGCCTGGGACGATCGCCGGGCTGATGCAGCTGTCGCGCCTGATCGGCGACGGACCGGCCTACTACTTGCCGCTGATCGCCACCGCCCTCGCGCTGCTGGCGAGCGCCCCCGTGCTGTGCTGCTTTTTGTGGGCGCGCCGCTGGTATGGGCCGGTTCCCGCGCTCGCCGGCGGCATTGTCGTCGCGGTCGCGCCGGAGCTTGTCTATTTCGGCGGCCGCGCGCTGACCGAGGTCGTCGCCGCGCATATCCTGATCATCGGCTGCTGGCTGCTCGACCCGGGTTACGCGACGGCCTCGCGGCGGCGATTGTTCGCCGCGGGCCTTCTGTTCGGGCTGGTCTGCCTGCTGCGCATCCAGCTCGCGCCGGCCGTCGCGATCATCATGCTCTGGCCGCTCTGGCGCGAGTGGCGAATAAAGCTGGCCGCGGTGCTCGCCGGCGCGCTCGTCGCCATCACGGCAGGAGCAATGCTCGATTGGGCGACGCTCGGCTACCCGCTCGCCTCGCTCGGGCGCAGCCTGCTCTACAACCTTGTCTACGGCGTCGGCAGCGAATTCGGCACCTGGCCCTGGGCTTATTACCTCTTCCTCGAAGCGATCATCTGGCCTCCCGCCCTCGTGCTTGCGCTGCTCGCCGTGTTCGGGGCGCGCCGATTACCGGCACTGCTGATCGCCGCCGTCGTGATCGTCGCGATCCATTCCGCGATCCCGCACAAGGAACACCGCTTCATCTATCCCGCAGCCGTCCTGCTGATGATGCTCGCGGGGATCGGTGCCGCGCAGTTGGTGGAGTGGGGCGCGCGAGCATTCGCCGGCCGTGGCGTCCGCGCCGGCATTGCTATTGCGGCCTCCACCGCGGTCGTTCTGGCCTATTGGGGATTGACCGCGCTTCAGGTGTGGACGAGCGATGCTTTCGCCGGTCTGCGCCACCGCGGACACGACAATCTTGTCGCGGAATCCTTTGCGGCGCGCCTCCCGGCACTGTGCGGCCTCGGCCTATATGGCAGCACGCCCGGCTTCGACTGGACGGTTTATGGCGGCTACACCTATCTGCACCACCCGGTGCCGATGTATTCGCCAAGGGACGCGGTTGACCTCGCCGCGACAGCGCGGGCTTTCGACACGCTCCTCTACACGGCCGCGCCGCCGCCGGAGCTCGGCTTTGCGACGCTCGCCTGCTTTGGCAAGACCTGCGTCGCGCGGCGGCCCGGCGGCTGCGTGCCTCAGCCGCTGCCGGCGATGCCGTTCCCGCAGGGTGTGCTCGCGTTGCGGCCGCCGCCCGAAAAATTCGAAGCGGTTCCGGCGAGGTTCCGTGAGAACCCGGTCCGCTAAAGCATCCGCAACGTCTTCTTAACCTCGCTCTAACCCGGCACCCTTAATTTCGGGCGCCGTGATGCCCGATTTCCACCAAGCATCAGAACCCCCATTCGCCAGCATCGCGGGCTTCTTGACCGGCCCGCGCCTCGCACGCGCTTGCGCCGCGCTGCTCGCGCTCGAAATCGCCGTCTTTCTGTTCCTGATTGCCGGGACGCATGGCTGGATCGTGCCGCTCGAACGCGCGACGACGACCGATTTTGCGAGCTTCTACGCCGCCGGCAAGCTGGCTGCCGCCGGGACGCCGGCCCTCGCCTACGACCAGGCGGCGCACCATGCGATGGAACAGGCCGTCACCGCGCCCGGCATCGAATACCAGTTCTTCAACTACCCGCCGGTCTATCTGCTGCTCTGCGCCGGGCTCGCGCAACTCCCCTATCTCGCCGCGTTCGTGCTGTTTATCGCGGCGACCTTCGCCTTTTACCTCGCCGTCGCGCGCCGGATCCTGGGAGACTGCAGCCCCGCCGCGATTGTCGTGCTGCTGTCATTCCCGATGGTGTTCTGGACAATGGGGCTCGGCCAGAACGCGTTCCTGACCGCCGCCCTGTTCGGGCTGGCAACCGTGCTGCTGGAAAGCCGGCCGATTGCCGCAGGGATCCTGTTCGGCCTCCTCTGCTACAAACCGCATTTCGGCGTGCTCGTGCCGATCGCGCTCGCCGCCGGCGGGTATTGGCGCAGCTTTCTTGCCGCAGGATGCAGCGCCGCAGCACTGGTGCTCATCTCACTCGCGCTGTTCGGCTGGGAGACCTGGCAGGCTTTCTTGGTGACCGCCGGCGCCGCGCATTCGGTTTATGAAAGCGGCCGCATCCTGTTCGCCGGCTTCGCCAACCCGTTTGGTGCGGTGCGGCTTCTCGGCGGCCCGGTTGCGCTCGCCTACGCAGTACAAGGACTGGCGAGCCTCGCCGCCGCTGCGCTTGTGCTCGTCGTCTGGCGCCATCGCCTGAGCCTGCCGCTTCGCGCGGCGGGGCTCGCCGCGGCGAGCCTCGTCGCGGCGCCGGTCGCGATCTTCTACGATCTGATGCTCGGCACGATTGCGGTGTGCTGGCTCATGCGCGACGAGAGCCCGGCATTAACGCCCGCCGAGAAGACCTTCTTCGCGGCAATCACCGTGTTGCTGCTCGATGTCCGCCATCTCGGCGAAAGCTGGCACCTGCCGGTCGCGGCCACCGCAACGCTCGGCCTGTTTGCGATCGTGACCGCCCGCGCCTTCCGCGAGCTCGCGCAGCAAGACCTCGCCTGGAGCTGGTGGCCGAAACGCTACGCCGCCTGACGAATCATCCCTGCTGGGGCGTCTCGCCGTAGGGTTGGGTGATCAGCTCCATCAGATGCCCGTTCGGGTCGTCGAAATAGACGCCGCGGCCGCCGTAGCGCTGATTGATCTCGCCCGGCCGCTCGCGACGGGGCGTCGCGTAGTGCCGGACGCCGCCGGCGCGGATGCGCGCGAGCGCCGCGTCGAACTCCGCCTCGCTGACGAGGAACGCATAGTGCTGCGGCCGGAAATCCTCGCGATCGGCGAAATCGAGCGTGACGCCGTTCGCGGTGCGGATCGGCGCGAAATGGCCCCATTCAGGGCCCGCCTCCAAGTTCAGGATGTCGGCAAGAAATTTGGCGGAGGCCCATCTGTCCCGCGCCGGGATGATCGTGTGATTGAGTTCGACGCTCATCTCTGCCCTCCTGTTTGGTGAGCCCTACGCCACCTGCTCGGCGAGTCGCGACAAGTGATAGCCCGTATCGCCGAAGCTGTGCTCGATAACCATGCAGCGGCGGAAATAATGGCCGACCGCGTATTCCTCGGTCATGCCGATGCCGCCATGCAATTGCACCGCGTTCTGCGACACAAAGCGCGCTGCCTGGCCGACCCCGGCCTTGACCATCGCGATGTTGCGCTGCCGTTCGGCCGCGTCGGGCTCGTCAACCATCATCGCCGCCAGCATCGCGAGGCTGCGCCCCTGTTCGAGGGCAACGAACATCTCTGTGGCGCGGTGCTGCAAGGCCTGGTTTTCGCCGATCGGTTTTCCAAATTGCTGCCGCGTCTTCAAATATTCCAGCGTCATCTTCTGCATCGTTTCCATCGCACCGACCGCCTCCGCAGCGGTTGCGGCGATGCCGGCCTCGGCGACCCGCTCGATGATCGGGTAGGCGGCGCCCGCCTCCGATAACAGCGCATCGCGGCCAACCTCGACGCCCGACAGCGAAATCTCCGCCGCGCCCATGCCGTCGCGCAGGCGGTAGGCGCGGCGTGCGACGCCGTTAGCCTGTGCATCGACGAGAAACAGCGCGATGCCGGCGGCATCGTCCCGCTCCCCGCCAATGCGGGCGCTGACGATCAGTTTGCCGGCGCTGTCGCCATGTGTGACGACGCTCTTTGCGCCGTCGATGACCCAGCCGCCCCCCTTCCGCTTCGCCGTCGTCAGCACATCGGAAAGATCGTAGCGCGCCTGCCGCTCGCCATGGGCGAAGGCGACGGTGAGCTTGCCCTGGGCGATCTGCGGCAGCAGCTCCGATTGCAATGCCGCATTGCCGGCGAGGCGCAACGCCGTGCCGGACAGCACGACACTTGTCAGATACGGCTCCACCGCGAGCGCCCGGCCGAACGCCTCCATGACCAGCATCGTCTCGATGCCGCCGCCGCCAAACCCGCCATGTTCCTCGGCGAAGGGGAGGCCGAGAATACCCAGCTCGGCATAGCGCGACCACAAGGCCCGGCTCCAACCCTCTGGCTCGGCCGAATATCCCTTGCGCTTCTCGAAGGTGTAGGTGTCGGCGAGCAGCCGGTCGACGCTGTCGCGTAAGAGGCGCTGCTCGTCGGTAAGGTCGAAATCCATCTAGATGTTGCCCCTCAATACCCCCGCCTTCCCGGTCATTCCGGGGCGCCGCGCAGCGGCGAGCCCGGAATCCATGAACACGGGCCTCTGGAATATGGATTCCGGGCTCGGCCTTCGGCCGCCCCGGAATGACGACCGGAGCGGCTTCCGATTCATCAGAGCCCCAGCACGCCCTTCGAGACGATGTTCTTCATGATCTCGTTGGTGCCGCCATAGATCGAAGCGGCGCGCAGGAACAGATAGCCGCGGGTCGCCTCGGTCGCCCAGACCGGCCCGAGCTCGGGCTCGTTTGAGAGCGCTTCCAATTCGTCCGCCCAATCCGGCATCGCGAGCGGCCCGGCGACATCCATCGCCAGCTCGGTCGTGGCCTGCAAGAGCTCGGTGCCCTTCAGCTTCAACACCGCAGTCAGCGGGTCCTGCCGCCGTTCATTCGCCTTCTGCGCCGAGAGCACGCGCAACTGCGTGATCTCGAGCGATTTCAGCTCGGTTTCGAGCGCGGCGATGCGGCGCCGGAATTCCGGATCCTGGCTCAACGGCTTGCCGTGGGCCCGCATCTCTTTCGCCTTCTGTTTCGAGAAGTTGATCCGCTCCTTCGATTTGCCGATCCGCGCGATGCCGGTGCGCTCGTTGCCGAGCAGGAATTTCGCTACATCCCAGCCCTTATTCTCCTCATAGACCCGCATATCGACCGGCACCTTGACGTCGTCGAAAAAGACTTCGTTCAAGTGATGCTCGCCGTCGATCGAGATGATCGGCCGCACCGTGATGCCGGGCGTCTTCATGTCGATCAGGA
This sequence comes from Alphaproteobacteria bacterium, assembly GCA_005888425.1. Classification (GTDB taxonomy): domain Bacteria; phylum Pseudomonadota; class Alphaproteobacteria; order ATCC43930; family CGMCC-115725; genus DATARH01. The sequence continues at coordinate 5,100 of VAZF01000106.1, read as the reverse complement.
GGAACGAGATTCCTTCCTGCTTCTTCGCCGCCTGCGGGTTTGTGCGCACGAGGCAGAAGCACCAATCGGCCATATGCGCGGTCGAGGTCCAGATCTTCTGGCCGTTGACGATGTAATGGTCGCCTTCGCGCCGCGCTGCGGTTTTGAGCGCCGCCAAATCCGAGCCCGCCCCCGGCTCGGAGAAGCCCTGGCACCACCAATCGTCGAGATTGGCGGCGCGCGGCAGGAAGCGCTGCTTCTGCTCGTCGCTGCCGAACTGGATCAGCACGGGGCCGAGCATCGTGACATTGAACGGGTTGACCTCGGGCGCCGGGAAGGTCTGGATCTCTTCCAGGAACATCATGCGCTGGATCGGCGTCCAGCCTGGCCCGCCCCATTCCTTTGGCCAGTTGAAGGCCGCCCAGCCTTTCTTGTTCAAGATGCGTTGCCAGCGGACGAGGTCCGGCTTTTCGATCTTGTGCCCGAGCTGCAATTTCTCGCGGATGTCGTCGGGCAGGTTGTCGCGGATAAAGCCGCGCAACTCCTCGCGAAAAGCAAGCTCTTCGGCGCTGAAACGGAGATCCATCGGGGGCGCTCCTCTGTTCGGCGTATCTAATCCCAATTGGCCGGATCGGGCCACAAAACCCCGCTGAAAGGCAATCCCGCAAATTCGGCTTGTTCGCAAGGCCCGGGCGGGATCATGCTTCGTCCGGTCACGCGGCCAGAGGGAGGAGCCGGCATGGCCGAGCTGCCGGGGAAGGCGCTCGCGGAGGAACTGGCGGCTGCGAGCCGCGACGAGAGCCGCACGACTCCGATCGAGGACGTCATCGCGGCGGCGCGCTCGCCCGGCCTCGACGACGACGCGGTCCACCGCCTCGTCAGCCGCCTTTGGGTCCTCGAGCGGATGTTTTATTACGTCTATGGCGGCTGGGGGCAGGGGCTCGAGATCAACGACTTCCCGGCTTCGATCAAATACCTGTTCTCAAAACAGATCGTCGACGAGTCGACGCACGAGATGCTCTATCTCGACACGCTGTTGCGTCGCGGATGCGTCAAGACGCAAAAAGAGGCGTTCCAGCATCCCTATGGCGGGTTCTCAGTCGACTCCGGGGTCGCCTATTACGTCTTCTCGTTGCGCAATCTCGCGACCTATCCACACCCGATCCGCATCGCCGCCCTCAATCTCGGCCCGAAGATCGTCGAGCTCGCCTGGATGGAGGCGCTGGCCGCGGTGATCGCCGATCCGGCACTGAAACAGGTTTTCGCAAGCCAGGCCGTCGAGAACCGCAGCCATATCGCGATGGGCCGCCGCATCGTCGAGGAGTTTGTCGAGAGGCCGGTCGATCAGGAATTGTGCCGCTGGGCCTGCGCCATCGCGCGCCAGGACTACCGGCGCTTTCTGCATGAGACCGGCGATTTCGTGTTGCGGCGGGAGACGCCGCCCCCGCCGGTCGCGCGCGTCAGGGTCACGGATTGAGGGAGGGCACGCCCGATGTCGCTCAAAGTCGACCACGAGCGCTGCACCGAATGCCGCATGTGCTACATCGTGTGCCGCGAGCTCGACATCAACGCGGTCTATGTCGCGCTCGAACCGCTGCACCGCATCGAAATCGATCTCGACGCCTGCACCTATCCCGGCTGCACGGCCTGCCTGATGTATTGCCCGGCGGCCGGCTCGATCGTCGAGGTGGCGACCGGCCGCTCGATGGTGCCGCCGTCCCCCGAAGCGTGGCAGAGCTAAAAATACGGTGAGACCCGAATTGCCCTTCTGGAGTCATTCCGGGACGGCCCCTGGGCCGGGCCCGGAATCCATGAACACGGGCCTCTGGAATATGGATTCCGGGCTCGCCGCTGTGCGGCACCCGGAATGACGGGTTGTGGTTGAGAAGGAGGCGCCAATGCATCCGATCCTCGAAGAATTCTGCGACAAGTGGGTGTGGCCGACGATGCCCGGCGCGCCCGGCGCCGAGTTCCGCCTCAAATTGACACGCGAGAAATGCCTGCCGGCCTGGGAGGCGATCCTCGAACGCACCGTGCATGACATCGAGGAGGAGCTGACGAGCAACGACGAGGAGTGGAAACGCCAGCACGCGCTGCGCGGCTATGCCGCCGAGGGCGTCCACATGTCGATCAAGCAGATGTCGGCGCAATTGCTGTCGGTCGATATCGGCGAGCAGGAAAACTACATCGACCTGCAGCGCATGCGGGCCCGCCAGATCTGGGACGAGTGCAAGCATTCGAAACTGCACGCCGACGTGCTGCTCGGCAAAGGCTGGGTCAAGAACGAGCGCGAGCTGATGTCGATCGCGCAGGCCAATGTGCAGCCGCTGCCCGCCTATTTCGGACCGTCGATGATGTTCCCGCACATCCACCCGCTGGCCCGGGCGGCGCAGAATTACTACACCGAGGCCAATGCCTGTCTCGGCATCATGGCGTACATCAAGATGGTCGACGACCCGCTCGTCGTGCACGAGCACCTGTCGCAGCGCGACGAGGAGCTGATGCATTTCATGGAAGGAAAGTTCCAGCTCGATTTCTACTGCGCGACGCCGGAATCGCAGCACCATGTCGAGGACGCGCTCGGCTATCTTCTGCACCAGATCGGCGGCTTTGGCCGCTCGCCCCAGCCCGGGGCGGCCAAATGAAGGTCGCTATCGATTACGCGGTCTGCAATTCCTGCGGCCTCTGCCGCGAGGTCTGCCCGGAATCGGCGATCCGCCCGAAACTGCTGGAACCGCGACACCTGTATGAGGTCATCCCGGAGAAATGCACCGGTTGCGGCGAGTGCCTCGGCTACTGTCCAGCCCCCGGCGCCCTCGTGCAGCTCGCGGCTTGAACCTGCTCTTCTTCGTCATGGCCGGGCTTGGCCCGGCCATGACGAAAACAAAGGCGTGGATGCCCGGCTCAAGACCGGGCATGACGGTTTAGCGGTGCGAGCAATTGAGATAACATCCGCTCTCGAATGAGGCCGCGGGTCGGGAGGATTGGAATGCCCAGGCAATACAGGCTGATGTCGGCGGACGGGCATCTCGAAGTGCCGCCCGAGCGCTGGTCGCACCGGGTCCCGGAAAAGTACCGTGACCGCGCGCCGCGCACCGTGCACCTGCCGGATGGCGGCGACGCGCAGATGATCGAGGGCCAGCCGCTTCTCGAAGCCAATTTCCTCGATCTGCGCGCCGGCCGCGCCGAGGGCACCTGGCAGCCCTTCGGACTCAAGGTCGCCGACGCCGCCGGTACCGGCTCGGCCGAGCAGCGCGTTAAGGAGCAGGACGAGGACGGGCTCGACGCCGAGGTCTTGTTTCCGGCGATGGTCGCGGGCCCCGTGTTCTGGCGCAACATCGCGCATGACGACCCCTACAAGGCCGTCATCCGCGCCTATAACGACTGGCTCGCCGAGGAATATTGCGCCGTCGCGCCCGACCGTCTGATCGGTCTCGGCGTCATGCCGATCAGCAACGCCAAAGACGCGGTCGCCGAGATGGAGCATTGCAAAAAGCTCGGCCTCAAAGGCATCCAGCTTGGCGCGCTCCCGAACGGCCAGGGCTATCCGACCCCGGAGGACGACCGCTTCTGGGCCGCCGCGATCGATCTCGACATGCCGGTGACGGTGCATGTCCTCTTCAACCGCACCGGCCCGCGCGCCAACCAGCCGACCATGAAATACCCGAAGGAAGACCCGGTCATCATGCAGCGGCTGCGCCGGCCGTTTCTCGAATGGCTGTGCAATTTCGGGCTGCCGCCCTCGGTCAGCATCGCGCAATTGGTGCTGAGCGGCGTCTTTGAGCGCTATCCGCGACTGAAGATCTTCTTCGCCGAGACGCGGCTCGGCTGGGTCCCGTTTTGGCTCGAGCACATGGACCTTTGGTACAAGCGCCACGTCGGGTGGGCCGAGGAGCAGCTCGGCTTCAAGCCGCTCAAGGAACTGCCGAGCCATTACGTGCGCGAGAACGTCTATTTCACGGTGCAGTACGAGCGCGTCGCGGTCGAGGAGCGGCACCATGTCGGGGTCGACCACATCATGTTCGCGACCGACTTCCCGCATATCGAGAACGAATGGCCGAATTCGCGGCCGATCATCGACGAGATCTACGCCGACGTGCCGGAAGACGAGAAGCGCAAGATCTGGGCCGACAACGCCGTCCGCTACTTCAAGCTGAACGCCGCCTGACATCAACACCCCTCTCCCGCACCGCGCCCTCTCGGCGCACGCATACGTGCGCCTGTGGGGTGGCGCATCGGAGGTGCGCCAGGGGTGGCGAGCCGCGCATGCGGCGAGCCGGGTGAGGGTGCTCGCTTAAAATCCGTCGTCCCGGCGAAAGCCGGGACCCACCCCTCAACCTCTCGAAAGCTCACAAGTGGATCCCGGCCTTCGCCGGGATGACGGGGTTAGATTGCAAGCGCTCCACGTGCCGTAGCTAAGGTCTGCTCAGGGCTGCCGCTAGCATCGACGCGCACCCAATCGAGCATGCCGGGATCGGACTGCAACTGCTGCTGCAGCACCGCCGCCGTGGCGTCGGACGCATCGCTGCGGCGCGACTCGATGCGCGCATGCATCGTCTCGGCCGACGTGTCGAGCCAGAGCCCGGTGAATTCCACGCCCGCTTTCGCCGCGACCGCGGCAAACGCGCGGCGCTCCTCTTCGCGCAGTGCCACCGCGTCGATAACCGCGGCATAACCGGCTCCGAGCGCCATCGCGGCGCGTTCGCCCAACTCCCGATACACTTCAGCCGTCACCGCGGCCCCGTAAGCCTCGGCCGGCAAGCTTTCCTCGGGCATCAGCCCGAAGCGCCGTTTGCGCAATACGTCGCTGCGCAAGACGCGCGCGCCCGGCACGATCCCGAGCTCGGGCGCGAGCCGCGCGGCAAGGCTCGACTTGCCGCTGCCGCTCAACCCGCCGATTGCGACGAGACGCGCTGGCGCGCGCCGCAACATCACCGTGCCCGCTTCGGCATAGCGCCGAGCCTCGGCAAAGGCGGCCGCTCGCTCGCTGCCGCTCCGGCCATGCTCGGCGGCTGATGCTGTCACATGCGCGCGGATCACCGCGCGCAACGCCATGAACACCGGCATCGCCGCGAGCCCGTCATCCTCGCCGGCCAGATCGAGATAGCGGTTGAGCAGAAG
>VAZF01000571.1 GCA_005888425.1 Alphaproteobacteria bacterium | reverse complement strand
GAGGTGACAAGCAATCTTCGAAGCCTCACAACACAGAAGCTGGACACGATAAAGGCGAAAATTACGGCATTGGATACCCAAATTTCCCTGTACACCAAGCTGGTAAGTAATAAGCAGTATCTTGCCTGGAAAACAGCGTGGAAGAGTGACCCGGCTATTGGGGTGATCAGCGCCGAATAGGGACCCACCCCGGGAATCATTGAATGCTCCCTCTGGTTGTAGCGGGGGAGCGTGGCCGGGATGGTGACGGTGGAAACGATTGGCCGGATCAGGCGGGCGTTTTTGGTGGACCATAAGCCGATCCGCCAGATCGTGCGCGAGCTGCGGGTCTCGCGGAAGACGGTTCGCAAGGCGATCCGGGGATCGTCGACCGAGTTTCGCTACGATCGCCAGGCTCAGCCACAGCCTCGACTGGGTGAGTTTGTCGCTCGGCTCGATGGCTTGCTGGAGGCCAACAGCAAGCGGCCGGCACGCGAGCGGCTGACGGCGCGGCGGTTATTCGAGCTGCTGCGTGCCGAGGGATACCAGGGCGCTTACGACAGCGTGCAGCGTCATGCGCGCGCCTGGCGTCGCGCCCGATCGCAGCAGGGCGCGGTCTTCATCCCGCTGTGGTTCGCGCCGGGTGAAGCTTACCAGTTCGATTGGTCGCACGAGGTGGTGGTGCTCGGCGGGGTGACGACCACGGTCAAGGTCGCCCACATCCGACTGTGCCACAGCCGGATGTTCCTGGTGCGAGCCTATCCGCGCGAGACCCAGGAGATGGTGTTCGCCGCGCACGACCACGCCTTCCGCCTGTTTGGCGGGGCGTGCCGGCGCGGGATCTATGACAACATGACGACCGCGGTCGACGCGGTCTTCCTGGGCAAGGAGCGGCGCTTCAACCGCCGCTTTTTGCGGATGTGCTCGCATTACCTGGTCGATCCGGTGGCGTGCACGCCGGCGGCGGGTTGGGAGAAAGGGCAGGTCGAGAACCAGGTCGGCAATATCCGCGAGCACTTGTTTACGCCGCGGCTGCACTTTGCCAGCTATCCCGAGCTCAACGCCTGGCTGGAGGCGCGTTGCCTCGCCCAGGCGCGGGAGAGCGTGCATCCCGAGCAGACCGACAAGACCGTCTGGGAGGTCTTCGAGGCCGAGCGGGCCAGCCTGATCGCCTATCCTGGCCCGTTCGACGGCTTCCACGAGGTCGAGGTCGCGGTGTCGAAGAGCAGCTTGGTGCGCTTCGACCACAACCGCTACAGCGTCGCGGTTAAGGCGGCGCGGCGCACTGCCCAGCTGCGCGCCTATGCCGATCGCATCGTTGTCTGGTGTGACGGCGAGATCGTCGGCGAGCACGCCCGCCGCTTCGGACGCGGCCAGACCGCCTACGACCCCTGGCATTACCTGCCGGTGCTGGCCAGAAAGCCCGGGGCGCTGCGCAACGGCGACCCGTTCCGCAACTGGGATCTGCCGCCGGCGCTGGCGCAGATCCGGCGGCGGCTGGCCGGCCACAACGACGGCGATCGCCAGTTCGTCGATATCCTGACGGCGGTAACCGAAGCCGGGCTCGACGCGGTCGAGGCGGCTTGTGCCGAGGCACTCTCGGCCCGGCTATTCGGCCGCGACGTCGTGCTCAACATCCTGGCGCGACAGCGCGATGTCGATCGGCCTCGGCCGGTAGCGACGCCGACTGCGTTGGCCCTGGCGATCGAGCCGGTAGCCGATTGTGCCCGCTACGACCAGCTGCGCGGTCCGCTGTCGGCCGAGGAGGCCTACTGTGGAGCGGCATGAGATCATCGAGCTGATGGGCCAGCTCAAGCTGGCCGGCATGCGCGCCGCCTATGATGAGGTGATTACGGCAGGACTGCGCGCCCAGCATTCGGTTCAGCGCATCATCGGGGAATTGCTGCTTGCCCAGCTCGCCGACAATCGCGCCCGCTCGGCCGCCTACCGGCTAGGGGTGGCCCGCTTCCCGGTCATGAAGAACCTCGCCGAGTTCGACTTCTCGGTCTCGCCGGTCAACCAGGGGCTGGTGCGCGAGCTGCACGAGGGTGGCTTTCTGGTCACCCAGCGCAATGCCGTGCTGATCGGCGGCACCGGCACCGGCAAGAGCCATGTATCGATAGCGATCGGCGCCAATTGCGTGCGCAACGGCGCGCGCGTTCGGTTCTTCACCGCAATCGACCTGGTCAATCAGCTCGAGGCCGAAGCGCGTGCCGGAAAAGCCGGGCGCCTCGCCGATCAACTCGTCCGCGTCGATCTCGTCATCCTCGACGAGCTGGGTTACCTGCCATTCCCGGTCAGCGGCGGGCAGATGCTGTTCCACCTGATCAGCCGCCTTTACGAGCGCACCTCGATCATCCTGTCGACAAATCTCGCCTTCGCCGAATGGCCGAGCGTATTCGGCGACGCCAAGATGACGACGGCGCTGCTCGATCGCTTGACCCATCACTGCGACATTCTCGAAACCGGCAACGAGAGCTGGCGCTTCAAAAACCGCACCTGACCCCACGGTCCGAGCCCATCGCGGATCGCCCCCGGGGGTCCACAGCGCCTCCCCACGCGCGCCGCTCCGTCGCTTGTGAGGGCACTGCGCGTCGCGCGCGGGTCCCCTCCATGGACTCCGGGGACGACCGCTCCTCAACCGCCGGTGTGGGTCCCGATTGGGCGCTGATTCCGGGTTCCGCTTCCGCGCTGTTTGACACTCCAGCAGCCAGTCTGTCTCAGCGGTGAACCCCGAGGCTGTCAGCGAAAAGCCCCGCACTTTGGCGGCGGTCTGCGGGTGGCTGGGGACGTGAGAAGGG
>VAZF01000570.1 GCA_005888425.1 Alphaproteobacteria bacterium | reverse complement strand
GGCGCGCTGGTCAACTACGAGTACCGGCTGAAGCTTCCGCCCGGCGTCGAGGCCGACAGTTGGACCCGGCAGGCGCGCGCGGCTTTTCCCGATGGCGGCTGGCAGATCCGCAGCAGCGCCGACGCGTCGCCCGGGTTGCAGCGTTTTATCGAGCGCGTCGGGTTTTTTCTCGATCTCGCCGGGATCACGGCGCTCTTGGTCGGCGGGATCGGCATCGGCAACGCGGTCGCCGGCTATGTCGCGAGCAAGACCGCGGCGATTGCGACACTGAAATGCCTCGGCGCCTCGACCCGCCTGATCTTCGCCGCGTATCTGATCCAGATCCTGGCTCTCGCTGCTATCGGCATCGCCGGCGGCTTGCTGCTCGGCGGGCTCGCGCCCGCCGCCATCGCGCCGCTCGTGTCGGGGCTGCTGCCGGTCGAATTGCGGCTCGCGGTCTATCCGCTGCCGCTCGGGCTCGCAGCCCTTAGCGGCTTGCTGGCGGTGCTGGTCTTCTCGCTGTGGCCGCTCGCCGCGATCGGCAGGATCCCGCCCGCCGCGCTGTTCCGCGACACCGTCGCGCCGACGCGCCGACGCGTACCGTTGCTGATTTCAGGGACAACCGCTGCAGCGGCGCTCGGGCTTGCCGCGCTGGTCGTCGCGAGCGCGCCCGATCGCCGCGTCGCGTTGTGGTATGTCGGCGGCGCGATTGCCGCCTTCGCGCTGTTCCGTTTCGCCGGCTGGGCGATTGTCGCGATCGCGCGCCTCCTGCCGCGGCCGGGGCGGCCGACGGTGCGGCTGGCGCTTGCCAATCTGCACCGGCCCGGTGCACCGACGGTGCGGGTCGTGCTGTCGCTCGGCCTCGGGCTCAGCGTCCTCGCAGCGGTCGCGCTCGTAGAGGGCAATCTCGCCGTCGAGGTCGAAACCCGCCTTGCGGAGCACGCGCCGGCCGATTTCTTTATCGACATCCAGCCGGACCAGCTCGCCGGGTTCGCGGCGATCGTGCGCGGGACGCCCGGCGCGAGCTTTGCCGAGATGCCGATGCTGCGCGCCCGCATCACGCGGCTCGACGGCAGGCCGGTCGAAGAGGCGCCGGTCGCGCCTGAGGCGCAGTGGGCGTTGCGCAGCGACCGCGGCCTGACCTACGCGGCCGAGCCGCCGGCCGGATCGCACATCGTCGCCGGCACATGGTGGCCGGCCGATTATCGCGGACCGCCCCTCGTGTCGTTCGATGCCGAGCTGGCGCAAGGCATGGGGCTGAAACTCGGTGACACGCTGAGCGTCAACCTGCTCGGACGCGAGATCACCGCGACGATCGCCAATCTGCGGCATATCGACTGGGCGCGGCTCGGGATCAATTTCGCGATCGTCTTTGCGCCCGGCACGCTCGAAGCGGCGCCGCAGACGCATCTCGCCGCGGTTTATGTCGCGCCCGGCGCCGCCGAGGACAATCTGGTGCGGCAGGTCACCGAGCGCTTTCCAAACGTGTCGGCGATTCCGGTGCGGGAAGGGCTGGAGGCGGTGGCGCGGGTCATCGGCACGATCGGCGCGGCGCTGCGGCTGGTCGCGCTGATCACGCTCGCCGCCGGCATTCTCGTGCTCGGGGGTGCCGTCGCGGCCGGGCACCGCCGGCGGGTCTACGACGCGGTCGTGCTGAAGGTGCTCGGCGCGACCCGCGGTGCCATCGCCGCCGCCTTTCTGATCGAGCACGGGGTGCTCGGTCTCGTGACGGCGCTCGTCGCGGCCGGGCTCGGGACGCTTGCCGCCTACGCGCTCGTCACGGGGCCGATGCGCAGCGAATGGGTTTTCTTGCCGATGCCGCTCGCCGCGATCCTGGGGCTGGCGGTCGTGCTGACGCTCGTCTTCGGGTTCGCCGGCACCTGGCGCGCGCTCGGGGCAAAGCCGGCGGCGTACCTGCGAAATGAGTAAGCAATCCCGCCCCCACCCGCTCGCCCCTATCGCGGCTCGCCTCCCTCCCCCACAAGCGGGGAGGGTCAGAGTAGGGAGGGGAACGAGTAATAGCCGGGATAGCCCACCATACCGCCAGGGCTCGCCCCGGCAGCGTTATTGAAAAGCCTTTGGCTTGTGCCAATATCGAACAACGAGGAATTAGCCTCGCTGCTCTCAAATAGGGGGTTTCATGGCTCTCGGTTCGCAGCCCCGCTGGACGGTGCGGCCGGCGGCAGGCGCACAGGCAGACGTCGATGTCGGCCTGCGCAACTATATGCTCCGCATCTACAACTACATGGCGTCGGGGCTGGCGCTGACCGGCATCGTCGCCCTGGTCTTTGCCCAATCCGGGCTTTATGCCTCGCTCGCGCGCACGCCGCTGATCTGGCTGGTCATGCTGGCACCGCTCGGCCTCGTCATGTGGCTCAGCTATGGCATTCAGCGCATGCAGGCCAGTACCGCACAGGCGCTGTACTGGATTTATGCGGCGCTGATGGGTGTCTCGCTTGCCTCGGTGTTCCTCGTGTTCACCGGCGAGAGCATCGCGCGGGTGTTTTTCATCACCGCGGGCACCTTCGCGGCGATGAGCTTCTACGGGTACACGACTCAGCGCGACCTGTCGCAATTCGGCTCGTTCCTGATCATGGGGCTGATCGGCATCGTCATCGCGAGCCTCGTCAACATCTTCATCGCCTCCTCGGCGCTGCAGTTCGCGATCTCGGTGATCGGCGTCATCGTGTTCGTCGGGCTTACCGCCTGGGACACGCAGCAGATCAAGGAGATATATGTCGACGACGCCTATGCCGGCGGCGAGGCGGCGGCCAAGACCGCGGTCATGGGTGCGCTCAGGCTCTATCTCGACTTCATCAACCTCTTCATGATGCTGCTGCAGCTGCTCGGCACGCGCCGCGACTGACCGCAGCCGGCAGAACGATCTCGGAAACGGCCGGGCCTGTTGCCCGCCGTTTTCGTTTGCCGCCCATCACCCCGTTTTTATTTGAAACCGGGCTGGGCTGCCTTATTGTGAGCCG